>CACZPB010000261.1 GCA_902782905.1 uncultured bacterium | reverse complement strand
GTTTAAAGTGATATATAAAGTCATTGCGATATTTCCTTAGATATTCTCTGTCTTCGTCAAGGCAAGGAATATATTCATCTAATTCTTCAATTATATCTTCGGCTGATGAATTTTCATTGAAATTACTCACCACTATCATCCCAAATTGATTTGATTTTAGCGTTGATTTTCTCTTGGTGAAGTTGTATAAGCTTCTTGCACTCGACAATAGCTTTTTCTTCAATACTTATTGCTGAAATAATTTCATTCTGTTCGTGCAAAGGGGGTAATGGGATATCCAAAGTTTTTAATTCGTCTCTGTTAAACAATCCATTTACACTTTCTCTCATGTAATTAAGGTAAACCCCCTCTTTGCGATAGTTATTCAGCAATATCCACAAATATTTTGGATTTACTATTGACTTGTTTGGTCTTATGCCGAGTAAGAATGAGCCAAAAATTGCTTTTTCGTCTAAGTCAAAGTATGCAGTTTTTCCAACAAGGTGTTTACTTCCATTTCTCCAATTAAACAACAGGTCGTCTTTTTGAGCATAATTAACGTTTTTATTGCCGACATCAACTCTATCAAATTCGCCAATTAACTTCCCTTCTTCTGATACATTTGCAATCGAAAGAATAGGTATGCCATTTACATCGGCATTATCTTTTATTGCGATAGTTACACCACTAATAAATTCCGCAATTTCTTCAATATTATATGTATTCCAGTTCGGATTATTTGGTAATGTCGGCTTCCAGTTATCTATGACTTTTTGAGCACCATCAATTACGGCTTGATAGCCATCAAGCTCTTTTACAATTTCCGCTTGTACTTCAAGTGGTGGTAGTGGAATTTCTACATTTTTAATAATGCATTGAGAGATATTTGGTTGAGCTCCTCCTACACTCATTTTAATCAGATCTTCTGTTTTTGAAGATAAAATATAATATAGAAATTTCGAATTAAACTTTTCATTTGGTAAAATTGAGCATACGGCCTGATTAGTGGAAGCCTCAAATTTTAAAAGTCCAACTTGCCCCGCAGTTGCACCATACATTGCGACTAAAACAGAATTTGCAGGTATTAATTTAGCAGAAGATTTTTCTAAACCTAGTCTTGATATATATTTATTTGCTTTAAATATTTCACCATTTCTGACTTCACCACTATTTATCCACGGTATTTCTGCTGGCAAATAAAATTCTTCATTAGATTTTAATGGTGTTCCTCCTGAAGTAGTTTCACAAATGTCACCAAGCTTGACCATATCCCACTTGCAATTTGAAAAATCTCGTGTAACTTTATACCTTGAAGCTGTTAAATTGTATTCTTCATTTTCTGCAAGTTTTGATTTTTCAACTACAGTAAGCAATTTGGATTCTGTTGTAAATTCTGTTTGCAAATTTATGGCAGCTTGCCATTGATTAATAATATCTAATGCTTTTGGTAAATCATTTTTATCTGGGGTTTCTCGTCTTTGAGCTCCTAAATCAAATCCATCATTTTGAATTTCAACGAAAAGAACTTTATCTGTCTTTTTAGCAAGCTGTCTATCCATAAATAAAATTGATGTCTTTACTCCTGAATATGGATTAAATACTCCACTTGGCAAACTTACAACTGCATATAAAAATTTTTCATCAACAAGTTTTTTCCTTAACTCTTTATATGCATTGGCACTTTGAAAAACAATACCCTCAGGAACAATAACCCCTGCCCTACCGGTTGAATTGAGGTGTTCCATAATGTAATCAACAAATAAAATTTCTGAACGATTTGCCTTAACGCCAAACTTATTATGTGGCTGAATTCCACCTTTTGGAGTCATAAACGGTGGATTAGCTAAAATACAATCGAAATAGCTATCCCATCTATCTTGACTCGTCAACGTATCATATTCATAAATTTTAGGGTCTTTAAATCTGTGTAAATATAAATTAACGAGAGCTAATTTTTTCATATCCGGTGATATATCATAACCTTGTATATTTTCTGTTAATGAAGTTCTTTCTTGGGGGGTTAATGGTTGTTCTGTTTCTTCAGCAATTCTTTGAATATACTTATATGCAGAAATCAGGAAACCTGCGGTACCACACGCGGGATCCAAAATAGTGTCCGCTTTGGTTGGTTTTACGACATCAACTATAAAATCAAT
>CACZPB010000260.1 GCA_902782905.1 uncultured bacterium | reverse complement strand
GTCACGGCTGCACGGCACTTTTAATGCTCAATAACTGGGAAATTGACAAAGATTATCCGTGGTAGTTTGTTGTAATAAACAAAAAAATAACACCCGTTGAGGTGCTACCTTTTTTGATTTGATAATATACGATAGAATGGTAAGGTGTGGATTTTATTCTATATCGATATTATCCATAGCTTGAAGCTGTTTCTTCTTTAAATTGTGCATTACTGCATCAACAAGAAGTTCGTAGGATTTCATATTCTCGATATTCGGGAATTCTTCCTTTAATTGTTCTCTGACCATTGCTTCCAGCTTACGTTCGTCAGAATTTGTTTGTATATCTTCAACCCCGCTAATCATTTTTATGTAGTCAGGTGAAGTTTTGTCTTGCGTATGATTTGCGTAATTCAACCATCTTAATTTTGGACTGATGGTTTCATTAAGCTTTTTAACTATTTTTAGATTTTTAATTCTGTCTAACATTTTTGTTCACCCCTACACATTGATTAGTGAAATTTCCTTATTGTACTATTTTAAAGTATCCTCAAAAAAATAATTTACTTTTTTACATGTAAACTTTACAATATGTTACAAATGTCTAAAAGCTAATTATAGCTTAGAAAAATCTGTAAGTCTTGTGTATTTCTTCTTTAACAATGTTAACAAAGCAAGACGATTTTCTTTAACTTTTTCGTCTTTATCCATGACAAGTACGTCATTGAAGAACTTTTCGACAGACGGATTTATTGAAATCAGCTGTGAAACGTAGGTTTCATAGTCTGCGTTATCATCAACCGTATTAATTTGTTCTAACAACATGTTTTCTGAAGATTCTCTAAATAGTGATTTATCAACGGATTTCGTTGAATTTTCTTTCAATATTCTTGATACTCTGTTTGCATTTTCGTTTAATTGCGGATTATCAAGCTTTGAAACAACTTTAACTCTCTCTATATAATCGGCAAGATCTTCAAGCGGATTTTTGTTTGAAGCACAAGCTTCAAGTACATTCTTAGAATAATTATCCGACAGGAATATAATCAAACGTTGGATAATAAATTCGGTAACTTCTTCAAACACTTTACCTGAAATCCTGCCTGCACCTGAACTTGCAAAGCTTTTAACTTTGTCTATGATATTTCCGTCAACAGATTTAATCGGAAGTAACAGAAGAGTTTTGACAATTAAATCATTCAAATCAATTTTCAAACCGCTTGCAAGAATAGTTTTTATAATTCCTAATGCTGCACGTCTAACGCCCAACGGGTCAGAAGAGCCGGTAGGCTTTTTACCTTCCGCAAATACGGCACAAATTGTATCCATTTTATCTGCAATACCAACAATTTGTCCCTCTATACCTTTTGCGGTTTCACTTTCCGCATTAAGTGGGAAGTAATGTTCTTTTATACCTGTGCAAACCTTTTCGTTTTCGCCAGATACTCTTGCGTAATCAGCACCGATAAAGCCTTGTAATTCCGTAAATTCAAATACCAATTGCGTTGTCAAATCAGCTTTACAAAGAAGTGCTGTTCTTTCAATTGTCTTTGATTCAATACCCAAGGATTTTGCTAAATCCTTTGACAAAGCTATCAAACGCATAGTTTTGTCATAAACTGAACCCATGCCTTTTTGGAAAGTTACACCTTTCAGTGATTCAACGTAATTTTCCAAAGGTTTTTTTGTATCTTCCGTAAAGAAGAATACAGCGTCATCCAGCCTTGCTTTAATTACACGGACGTTGCCGGCTTTAATATTTGCAAATTCATCTCCAATATAGTTTGTCATTGTGATAAATTTGTTGATTAGTTTTCCGTCTTTATGCAAAGCAAAATATCTTTGGTGAACAGCCATAACCGTTACGGTTACTTCTTCCGGTATTTCTAAGTATTTCGGATCAAATTCACAAACCGCAGGAACAGGATATTCTGTGATAAATGTAACCTCTTCCAGCAAATCATCAGTATAATAAGGAACTGCACCAAGCTTGTCGGCTTCTTCTTTAGCTTTATCAATAATTAACTGGCGGCGTTCGTTTTGGTCAACTATAACGCAGCAGTTACGCATTATTTCAACATAATCATCAGGGTTTCCGATAATTACATTTTGCTGAGCAAATCTGTGACCTCTTGATACATTAGATGATTCTTTATCAATAATTTTAATTTTAACTTCTTCTTTATCAAGAATTGATACTATCCATCTGATAGGACGGGAGAATTTCTCGTCATTGTAGCCCCATCTCATAAAGTGAGAACCTTGAAGCTTCATGACAATTGACGGTACATTTTCCTGTAAAAGTTCTTTAATTGATTTACCTTTTACAACTATTTTTGCGTGTACATAATCGTTTTCGATGTACAAATCTTCCGGATTAATACCGTTTTTGCGAGCAAACCCTTCGCCTGCTTTTGTAATGTTGCCGTTTTCGTCATAAGCAACCTTGGCAATAGGACCTTTAACGATTTTTTCTTCATCTGAACTTTTTTCAACTAATCCTGAAATAATAACAGCAAGTCTTCTTGGTGTTGCATATACATCAACTTTTTCAAAACCTGTCTTGTTATTGTTTAAAAAGTTCTCAAATCCGTTTTTAAGCTGTTCAATAGCTTGTGGTATAAATCTGTAAGGAAGTTCTTCAGTTCCTATTTCCAATAAATATTTGCTCATTTTCTCACCTTTTGTATCTCTTTATATCTGTAAAAATTATAAATAAAGCACGCTTTATTGTAAAGTAATTGTTAACTTATAAAGTAATGTAAACAAAATTAAAGATATAGTATTTTCCGCCGTCATTATACAGGTGTACACAAAAGGTTAGATAAATGTCAGACGAATTAAGTTTTGGAAACGGTAAGAAACTAAGCAGAGAAGACTTCCGCCGAGAGATAAATGAGGGGAGTCTGAGTAAGGACGCACGTTTCAAAAAGATATTAAGTGCGTTTGACGTAAACGGGAATGGTCAGGCAGATGACGGGGAG
>CACZPB010000259.1 GCA_902782905.1 uncultured bacterium | reverse complement strand
TTTGGTTCAAATATTGCAATATTATATCCATCTTGGCACAATGTACTATCGTACTCAACTCCTGCAAATTTAATTACATTATCGTCAATACCTTTTTGTTCCAATGTTTTTATAAAATCACATATATATTGTGTAGGCACATAATCCAATTTACTGTCACTTTGTCTAACAATTTTAGACATTTCTTTATTTATTTTCAATAAATGCTCTTTGTTAATTGCATAATTAACTAAAAAATTTGAATCTGGGATTGAGAAGGGACTAATTTTATTTATATTTTTTAAATCTGCAACAATAATGTCTTCTTGAAGCTCAAAAGTTGCTACTGTTACATAATCTGCCACACCAGCTCTGATTTCATTTATTGTAGTTTCAATATTGTTAGCAAGGTAAAGACATTCTACTCCTTCTGCATTAACTCTTCCGGCTTTTGAATTTTTAAAAGGTGGACACCCCATTTCTTCTATAGGATAACCATCTTTATTAGATATTCTTCCTCTATAAAATTTTGTACCAGCATGATATTTTTTAAGAGCAGCCCAACAGTATTGTTCAAATAATTTTGTGTTAAATATATTTGTATGATACCTATTATCTCTAATTAGACTATTTTTAAAATCTTCCCACGAATTTGTTCTTAGTAAGGATTGTTCCTTTTTGTATTCTTCGTCATATAATTCCTGAATTACAATATCTTCATCAAAAATATCAGGGGTTTCTTCATATTTTTCCTTACAAATACTTTTTACAATATTATGAATTATTTCAGGTTTGCAATTTGATTCAAAAATATCCCAAGTATATTTTAAGTCATATTTTAAACGAACATAATTGGCTTTATCAATTTTTATTTTGCACTCTGAAATTGGTGTATACACATCCAACAATGACTCAAAATAAGGAGTTAAATTATCATGCTTATCCGTATCATATATATGTTCAGATTTTTTATTTAAAACATCACAAGTATCTGTATTATTAATACTATTTATAATATTTTTTATTTCTGTATCTTCAAAACAATCACTACAAAATTTCATAATTAGCTATCCTGTTCATCAAGGAATCTACTTACAAGTTCAATATGATGCATGATAGATAGTTTTTTAACAGTTCCTAATCCGGGATAAGATTCTTCATCATATAATTTTTGGAATATTTTCATCGCATGTGTATCTAATTTCATTTCTTTATTCCATTTAATTAATTTTTCTAATGCTTCATTGAATTTACCTGTTGTATCAGAATAATCATCATTAGTATCTGATACAAAATGTTTTACCCTCATTTCTTTATTATCATCAAAATATACTATATGTATTGCTACCGCATAAGGAGCAAATCCAGATTCCGTATATTCATCTCCAACTATTGAGAAATCAGAGAAACCTACATAACCATCATCTTGATAATATAAGTGATCTCTTGTATAAAATTCATCAGCATTCTCATAATTCGCATTTTTTTCTTGTTTTCTAAAATTGTCGGATAATAAAACTCTGTGCTTATTGCGAATAGTTCTCCTAAAATCGGACTCATCTAACATTAAAGTATACAATGGTTCTACTTCTCTTGAATAAATATCATTATAGGAAGTTACCGTATCTCTATTTTTTGCAATTAATATCAAATCTTGAATGTTATCTGTATAGTCTGGTATAAACTTGCTTAGATGAAAAGCTTTTTTTATTTTAGAGTCATTTATAATTTCATTCATTGATTTACAGACTTTATCTTCTTCATCTGTTAACTTTGTATGATTAAGATTTCCTACACAAGGATTCATAATAATAGTTAAATTTCTATCATTTTTTTTGTATATTTCTAATGTTTTGGTTAAAGTACTAGACAATTTAACAGGTTCAATTACAGGGTATATATGTTTCCCTATAAGTTGATTTTCAACTAATTCTCTTAATGCAATCAATTCAAATTGACGACCTCTTAAATATGGGAAATACATATCTCTAACCTCCATACTTTCTTTCTAAAAATGATTCTAGCACTTTATATTCACAATCTTTTAACTTAGAAAAATAAACTACACTTTTTATTTCTTTAGGAACAGATTCAATTAACTCAATACTTATTTTTGCTCTTTGTTTTAACTGTTCCTTAAAATCAGAATACATTAGATCTAATGGTATTTGCTGAAATAAATCTTTGCAAGCTTTATAATATTTAAATTGAGATACATCTGGTAATTTGAAATATTTAGAAATTATATTTTCATATTCATATTTTCTTAAAATTTTAAATATTATCTCATAATCTAATTCCGAAACATAAGAGACAGGTTCCCTATATACTTTCAGAGCTCCTCGTTTAGATATATAATAAATACCTATATTGATGTTCTCTAACTTATTCTCAATATTATCTAATTTTGCTTCAGGAACAACAACACAGACGTTATCAAATGCCTTATAATAATTTGTAAGTTGGGAATCTAATCTTTCGAAAGTATCTAATTCCGTTTTTATTTCATATACGGTTGCTTTTCCGTTTAATAATATAAAATCAGCAATAGACTTAGACACTGGAATTTCGGTTAATGCCGTAGTTTTTAAAGGATTATGAAATCTAAATAATAAGTTATTTAATAAGGTATTTTTATAATAATATTCATTGCGATATCTATGTTTTAAAGTTTTATAGATTTCACTTATTAACTCCTTATTTTTTTTATTTTTATATTCTGTAATATATCGCTTAATAACAGCATAATATACACTACTCGCTTTTTTATCGCCACTAAGTAATGCTTTTAATGTATTTTTAGAGAAAACTCTATTTAAAATTAAGTTCGAACTTGTCATTATCAATAATCTCTTTATATTATCGCACTATAATGTCATATTTGTCAATGTTTTAAACCTTAATACATTACAAAAATCTCTCTTGTATTTTATTGATATTTTCCTTGACAATATTAACACATAAATTATTTAAATTATAAATAATATTTATTTTATAGCCATTTTTATATATAATAAGAAAAAGGAATAGTTAGATGTATAATTTTGAATCCTTATCACCAAAAGATTTTGAAGAACTAACAAGAGATCTCTTGCAGAAAGAGTTAAACATAACTTTAGAATCTTTTAAAAATGGAAGAGATCAGGGAATAGATTTAAGATTTGCAAAAAACTCAAAAAATGAATTAATCATTCAATGTAAACATTATAAAAACTCTACATTTAACAATCTACTTTTTTCTTTACAAAAAGAAGTAAATAAAATTCAAAAACTGTTACCCAAAAGATATATTATAGTAACTTCTTTACCATTAACCCCCCAAAACAAAACAAAAATATTAGAAGTTTGTGCTCCATACATTTTATCAACAGGTGATATATATGGTTTAGATGATTTAAATAATTTAATACAAAAATATCCAAAAATTGAAAATAGCCATTTTAAATTATGGATGACGAGCACTAATGTTTTAGAACGTATTTTACACAGTGATATAGTTAATGAATCTATATTTAAATTTGAAGAAATTACAGAAAAAATTAAACGATTCGTTCCAAATCCGAGTTTAGATAAAGCTCATAAAATATTAGAAAAAGAAAATTGTGTAGTTATATCAGGCGCTCCTGGTGTTGGGAAAACTACACTTGCGGAAATGTTGATATGGGAATTTGTTATAAAGGGTTACGAATTTGTAAATATTTCTGAAAACATACGAGAAGCATTTTCTTTATATAGTTTGGATCCAAATAGAAAGCAAATTTTTTATTATGATGATTTTTTAGGCACCACTAATCTAACAAAAAATGAAGACTCTATGTTAATACTATTTATCAGTAAAATTAATAAATCAAAAAATAAAAAAATGTTATTGACAACAAGAGAATATATTTTGCAACAAAAGAAAATTTTATATGAAAAATTTGATAATTTTGATTTCAAGAAATGCGTTATAGACTTAAAAAGTTATACGAAACAAATAAAAGCCGAGATTTTATATAGCCATCTTTATTTTTCTGAATTACCATATGAATATATTTTAGCAATAGTAAACAATGAACATTATTTAGATATTATTAAACATTCTAATTATAATCCGAGAATAATTGATTATATGACAATGCAAAAGAGATATAGAGAAGTATTACCACATAATTACTTTTCTGAATTTATTAAGAATTTAGATAATCCAACTGAAATATGGTGCCATGCGTTTGAAAATCAGATTGATAACAAAACCAGAAGTATATTATTTGCAATAGTAACATTCCCTCAATATTATTTAGCTTTTGACAAGAATGATATTCAATTAATTAGCAATATGATATGTCAAAAATTATATTCAGAAAAAATAAGTAGCTTAGATTATAAAAACTCCATTAAAATATTAGATGGTGATTTTATATCAATAAATAAAAATAGTATTCATCTCGCAGATCCATCGATAAGAGATTTTATAGAAAATTATATATATAAAAATGATTTATTATCTTCATTTATAGAGTTATGTAGTCGACAAGAACAATACAGATGGTTATATAATACATACTTTTCAAGGAAAAAGTCACAAGAAAATTATGCATACTCTTTCTTTAACAAATTAAAAATACAAAATTCTAAAAAATATGATTCAAATGTAACGGAATTAATGATTCGGATTATTGATTCAATCGGTGATGAAGATTTAATACCAGAACTTCAGAATATTTTTGATTATATTTCAAATCATGAAAGAGATCCATATAATAATGAAGGAATTTTATCAAATCTGCGAACAACATTTTTTGAAAATAATAATATTGTTATTAATTTTATAAATCAAATTTTGCAAAAAATTCATTTAGATATTGATAATCTTGAAGACTTAGATGATTATGTTAACATAGCTAAGTTTATTGATATATGGCGTGACATTCTTGATGAATCATCCGTACAAGAAATTATCGATAATATAAATGATAAATTTGAACAATTACAAGAAGATGCCATTTATGATTATGAAGATGATTTATATTATTTAGAAGAAGCAAAAGATAAATTAGAAGAAATAAATGACAAACTTGACTTACTAAACGACTTAGAAGATATTGAAGATAAGATTTCTGAATTATCAGAATTAGAAGAAATTAAATCTGAATATCAGCAAGAAGAAAATAAATCATACGGTCATTCATATAGTAATATTCTATTAGGTATTGAACAAGAAGAAAATAATATTAAGAATTTATTTAATTCATTTGATAATAAATATTAATTTTCAAAGATTTTTAATAGCAAATATGTCCTTTAAAATTAATCTGACGTATTAAATTTTTATAGTTAAAATCTCCATCTCATAGTTAATTACATCTTGTTCTGTATGTTAAATTACAAGCGACCTGTGAGCAGAGTGCGGAGTGCTTTTGCTTTGAAGTGCGATTAGCACAAAAAGCAAAACACGAAGACACGTTTAATGCGAACAGGTCAAGACAGTCCACTGCGGCCCAAATTAAAGAAGACGATGACACAGGTTATCGTCTTCTTTTATTGATATTTATAAAAACATGTTTTTTAATTTTATGTTGACAGGTTTTTAATAATTTGTTATTATATTTATGCAAACAGGAGATTTATATGTATAAAAAAATAGTTAATTTTATAAAAAGTAA
>CACZPB010000258.1 GCA_902782905.1 uncultured bacterium | reverse complement strand
GTCTGTTTTGTCATAAACTTCCTTTCGTTTAATGGTTAATATCTGCTGCTTGTTGGCTTACACCTGTTTGCTTACATACTCCAAACGCCTTAAAACATAATAGTGGTGTATGTAAGCAGATTCGTATCAAAAGCCGCATCCCTTGGCGATCTATCCTTTAGTCATACCAGCAATAAACTGGCTTATCTCGGTCTGCGTCTATTTCATCAGCAGCAGAAAACAGCAGAAAGAAATCGACCAAATCATCCTTTGTCAGCGCCCCATTGCTTTCAATCCCTTCAATGGTCACCCGGCAGTCATCTCGTTCTGGAGATACGACATAGCCGTGGAAGATCCAATTGCTCGGATTGTGCTCTTTCACGAATGACATAAACTCTGCCACCGTAGGACTTTCATTCTGACGTTCATCCCGAGCCAAAAAACCCTTGCGGATCAGCTCTTGAACTGTGTCAAGCGTCAGTCCATCGAAGCGGCAAATGCCACCATGCTTGTAATTCATGGGATCATAGTCTCTATGAAAGACCATTTGTTCCCGTTCATTTGCTTTGATATTATTCGCTTTACTTTTTGCCATATTATCCTTTCATTCTTAAAGTTAATATTGCCAAGAAATTGCCTCTGAATATACGATCTGCTTACATACTTCAAGCGCCCTAACGATTCGGTAACTCTAAGCGGACTGTCGTTTGGCGTTTATTCTTCTACATAATTGATGTAGTATTTATCGCCACCGAAAACTGAAAATCTCGGCGCTACATGAACTTTGATCTGTCCTCCGTCACGAAGATGAACGTAGTACATATTGCCGTCAAATCCCCCGAATCCTTTGCGTACGCTAATCACCTTATACCGAGCGGAAAAGAGTTGTCGCACCGCCGCCTCGGTATCGTGGGTCAAGGTCACTCCAGTAAAATAGTTAGGCATCTATTGCACCTCCTTAGGGGTTAAGGCGCTTGGAGTATGCAAGCAGTTTCCTGTCTTGGATCGCAGAAAATGGAGTATACAAGCAGTTTCAAGGTATGAAATTATCAAGGTACAATCAGTGTTTGCTACGTCATATCACCCCCCTTCGTCTTGTTTTTTTCATCAGCATATCTCTCCTGGATCGGTATATTGCCGCATCGTCTTCTCTAGCTCATCTGGAGTTATCACCAGGAACATCTTTGGCTGTCCCTTGATTCTCTCCCTGATGGACTGGCGAATCTTTTCCTTACGGCGAGCTGTATGAGCGATGAAAAGCACCATCGGAAACATCTCTGATTTCCTCTGCTCTATACCGGTATAGTAATAGTTAAGATACGCATTGCACTTACCTATGATTTGCGTTTGCGATTCAGTTCCGAGATCCATTTCCACAAACCAACGGTCCTCGTATTCTTCGTATGTCGTTATGACAAAGAGATCGGGTTTCAGCTGTACGGCTTTTCCATCGTTATTAAATGGCCTCCAGCAACTCGGTTCTGTCTCTAAATGTGCCAGCATCAGGTCCTCGCTATCTCGGCACATTGTAATAAGCTGCACTGCCGTTTCCGCCACCGAGAGTGTGTGTTTTAAGAAGGTAGGCGAGGGTTCCGAGTAGGCTTTTCGTGGTGCCTTGCCGGATTGATATAGGTTTAAAAGCCTATGTCCAGCCGGAGCCAGGTACCATACTTGCATCTCTGAGCCACCCTTACCTCCGCCCACTCTTCGCCATAATGGCCTGATAAGCCCATAGTCAGCCAGTCGTTTTAAAAGCAGGTTCCGGTTCCTGGTCTGCGAGGTTTTGGTGGAGCAATCCGTCACGAATAATCTCCCAACTTGGTCTGAAGAAAGAAAGCGGTATTTACTAAGTGCACGGAGCACCTCGTGGTCCCTGCCAGTCATATTCTCCTCAATTCTGTAGAGTTGCTGTCTGGTGATCTTTCTGTTCTTGGAGTTGCTAGGATCCTCCGCCGGCGGCTGGGAAGCTATCCCCGTATAGGGGATAGAGTCGTGAGTCTCTGGTTGCTCTGTTTCCCGCGAGTTGGGCTCCTTTGCCTGGTCTAACCCAATGCGATCGGATGGGCGATTGGATGGGTCTAGATTAGGGGTCAAGAGTTGCTTTTCCTTGGAATTATGGTCATCCATTTATGTCTTCTTTCTGGCTTTTGCCGTTACTGTTATCGTCTTGGGTTACCTTCTTCTTTCTGCCAATGGGAGCCTCGGTAACCGTAGGGTCGGGTCTCTCTGGTTCCTTCCTCATCATCCGTATAAGCGTCGCTTCCGTCTCCTTTGCAGGCACTCCGTATCTCGCCATGCTCTCTGCTTTGAGTTCTGCCGCCATCCGTATTGGCGGTGGAGGAGGTAGAGTCTTACCACTGATCCAACCAGTAGATCTTCCTCCTGACTGAAACGTGGTATAGATCTGGTATCTCGGAAGCGTCATGAAATCTAGAGCTGTAAGTTCTGGAGCTTCTTCCGCCGTGTCTTTGGCGTCATCAGCGTTCATCCCGAAGGCGATCTTGTTTCTGCAGTTGGCATCAATTCCAGCCTTAATGTCTGGGGGGAGTTGCCCTACATACTGATGCGCTACTGTGTATGCCACACCGAGTCCTCTCGCCTGAGCTAGTGCATCGGAGAAAGATGTCGGCAGAGCCAGGTAATCCTGAAGCTCGTCAATGAAGATGGATACGATGTGGCGTCTCTCGGGCGCGACGTTCGCTCGTCCGAGCGCCAATGCCCAGGTCAGCCCTACGATAAGGCTACCGAGCAACCTCGCACTGTCGCCGCCAATTTGCCCCTTGTTAAGCGGTACCAGTACTACCTTCCGATGAACGAAGAGATCCAGAAGGTTAAACTTCG
>CACZPB010000257.1 GCA_902782905.1 uncultured bacterium | reverse complement strand
GACAGCGCGGTGTTCCGTGCGCCCGCAGACGTATTTTTCCGCGAGGTTCGCAAGATGAAAAAGTTGCCAGCATACGTTAAGCCCGGCGACCTGCTCACCTTCCACGGCCGCATGAAAAACATCTACGACGGCAAGGAATACCAACGCCAGATAGACGAGTACAACGAGCGCATGGAGGCTCAGGAATTGCTGATACTCCACGATTATGTCCGCAACGAAGGCATCAAGGTACAGCCCTCAAAAACAGGACTTTACAAGATAATCAACAAGCAAGGCTACGGAGCAGACACCGCCGCCGGCAAGATGGTAACGGTTCATTTTGTGGGCAGTCTGCTCGACGGCAGGGAGTTTGACAATTCCTACACACGCCGCGAGCCGTTCACCTTCCAATTGGGCGCGGGCAAATCGATTCCCGGCTTTGAGGAAGGCATCGCCACAATGCACAAGGGCGAAATCTGCCGCCTCATCATGCCCTCAACACTTGGTTACGGTTCACGTGGAATCAGCGGCAGAATCCCCGCATTTTCCACGCTCATCTTCGACGTGGAACTCGTCGATATGAAGTAACATTGCCGCCGCCATACGGCTACGGAATTTTTTAAACGAAAATTACCATCAATTTTTTCGTCAATTTTCGTCAATTTTTTTTAAAAGTAATTGACGGTAATTTTCGATTAATTGACGGTAATTGACGTTTACCAAAAGCCGCCGCAAGGCGGTATAAATCAGTAAATTATTGTTTTAAAAAGAATGAAGAAATTTTTGTTAATTATCGTTGCCCTGACGGCGATGATATTTGCGTCCTGCAACAAGGAAAAGGACGCCGACGACACTGAAAAAGAAGAAATCGAAAAACTCCTCGCACGCTACGGCGACACATGTTTTGTGGAGCACAACGGCATCTACCTCTATCTCACCGAGGAGGGCGACAAGGAGTACAAAAGCACCGACATCGTCAAGATGATTTACTCGGGACAGGCTTTGCAGGGCAACAACACCTTCGCCAAAAACGACACGTTGGAGTTCATCTACGGCAAATCGGGATTGATTTCTGGTTTTCTCCGTGCATTGCCCTACATCAAGCGCAACAGCAAAGGTCAACTCCTCATCCCCTACCAATACGGTTACGGAGCGCGTCGAGTTGGCACCATCGAGCCTTACAGCACATTGCTGTTTACTTTTGAGATGAAATAACGAGGGGGGCGTTGCCTGACGGCAACGGGATTTTTTAAAAACGAAAATTACCGTCAATTTTTTCGTCAATTATCGATAATTTTTTGAACGATAATATGAATGAAATTGACGGTAATTTTTGTTTAATTGACGGTAATTTTCGTTTAAAGAGAACAGCCGCCGCAAGGTGGCAAAAGTTCCATACATTCATTTAAGGTAATTTCCGTTCCCGCCTCGCAAAGTCCGGCGGCGTGCATTATCTGTCCCAAGACTTGCTGCGGGGTGTAATGGCTGCGGAGATAACCCATATTGGCATCGTCGTCACGTTTGGAGAGTCGGCGACCGTCGGGGGCAGTCAGCAGCGGCAAGTGACGGAATCCAGGGACATTGTAGCCCAACTTCTTGTAAAGATAAATCTGCAAATGCGCACTCGGCAGCAAGTCACAACCACGCACCACTTCCGTAACGCCAGAAAGAGCGTCATCGACAGTTACCGCCAACTGATATGCAAAAACACCGTCGGCTCGTCTTACTACAAAATCGCCACAATCTTTCTGCAAGTTGCAACGCTGCTCGCCATAATTGCCATCCACAAAATAAGACTCCTCGTCGGGGACGATGACACGCTGAGCGGGACGGCGGATTTTGAGCATTGCGGCGTGTTGCTCCGGCGAGAGGCGGCGACAAGTGCCAGCATATATCGGCGTACCGTCGGAAGTGTGCGGCGCAGACGACGCCCTGAGGTCGGCACGGCTGCAAAAACAATCGTAAATCAACCCTTGTTTTTGGAGTTCGTTGAAAGCCTCCAAATATATCTCCGCCCGCTCCGACTGATACAATATCTCGCCATCGCTATCAAGCCCGAGCCAATGCAAATCGTCGATAATCTCCTCGGCAAACGTCCTTGGACACCGCATCGCGTCCAAATCTTCTATCCTGATAATCCACCGCCCGCCCTGCCTACGCGCATACAGCCACGACATCAGCGCGGCATACACGTTACCAAGGTGCATCCGTCCAGAAGGCGACGGCGCAAAACGGCCTATTAACTGAGTGTTGGTCATAATATAATTGATGTACGGGTGCAAAGGTAGCAAATGTTTCGGAAAGAATTGAAAAAAGTTTTTTGGAAAAAGAAAAAAGATTGCTACTTTTGCGGAAAGAAACCGTTGACGATTATGACAACATTAGAATTAAATAAGCAAATAAAAACACAGGTTAGGCGAATACATAACGATAGTTTTTCGCTGCAATTGTTGTTGAATTATGCCAAACGACTTTCCGTCAATGAAAACACTAATAATACATTGACGGGCAATGCTTTACGTCTATGGAACAGGACAACGGTGCTGTCAAGATTGTACAAAGGTTGGGACGGTGCGGAGGCAAATCCTATCGAAAACAAAGTAATTGTCAATATGCAAAACATACTCAAAAAAGGACACGATGAAGATTTTGCAGATTGGGTGCTTTTCCCCGACGACAACGGCACTTTGCTACTACAATCCCAAAGCAAAAATGCAAGCATAAGTTTGGGAAACAATTTGTTTTCATACGTATGTCAAAAAGATAATGATATTATTTCGGGAG
>CACZPB010000256.1 GCA_902782905.1 uncultured bacterium | reverse complement strand
TAACAGTTAATCTCGAAACTCAATGATATCGGAAGAATCAACACCTCCACCATACATATCATTCCATCCCGATTCTTCTCGCCAATCTGGATAATCATCATACCAATCATCATCAACATTTCTATTTCGATTAGTTTCTCTTCTAACAAATTCCTGCGCCATATCAACGATGGTTGACACCGGATACTTTGAATACTTGTGCGACGAACGCGACTTATACTTTCCTGCAAATTGCTCCTGTCTACCTATCAATAGCATCCAATTCTTTTCAGACATTCCATCCCAGCCATTACATGCGTCACATTTTGCCGCAAATTGAGGCTGCTTTGACAATAGCACTTGCCAATCCAGACCATTAAATATCGACCAACCATTATAAGCGGCACACTGCTTTTCAAATTGCGGGCAGCAAGCCAAAAGTTTCGCCCACCCTATGTTATCCCACTCATGCTCACGCGCACCAAATAACGTCCACCCACTGTGCTCGTCGCAGAATGTTATCAATTTGCTTTCATATTCTTTCCCTGGTTCTTGACTCTGACCTCTGGACACCAGTGTCCTAAACATGGATATCCAGCTGTTAGCATCAACATCATCCCAATTAATATAGCGATGACAATACTCCATCAGATTCGGATTCCTTTCCACCAGCTGGCGCAGCTCATCATCCGAAAATTTACTCCATCCGCCATGCCGCTCACAAATATCAGCGAATTGTGGCGCACACAGAAGGCAATTCTTCCAAAAATTTGAATCTAAGGAAATTGAAGTTTTCTCAAGAAATTTCCAATGAGGATGCAATAACCGCTCCCAATCTTTGGCATTGAATCGTTTCCACTCATTACCAGACATATGGGACGCCCATTCGGGTCGATGTCTGATAAGATACGACCACGCATGGCACCTTATATATATTTCATCACTTCCAGAATATTCATAATAGCCCGTCAAATTATCAAGGAATCTTGGCCAAGCAGCGATCACCGCATCCCAGAAAGAATCAAACCAAACGTCAGGGCAATCGCCATAATCATAATCAAAAAACGTCGCGACTTCATTGACAAAGTCCGTCCCTTTCCCAAGTGCAATCTTCCAGTCGTCTTCCGTAAAAGTCTTCCATACATCAGCTACATTGTAAGTCGATGCATTAAGAAATGCATCAATTCCTCCTTTTCGGAATTGTTGGCGGAATGCATATATCCAGAAGCGCTTATCTAACGCGCAAAGTATTTGAGCTGCCTCATTATCGCTGATATCTTTCACCCAGCAAAACAAATCCATTCCTGTAGCGCATTCTCCTGCAGAACAGTATTTTTCTCGATTAAATGTATCATACGGCACATCGCTATATGACATATGTTCATACTCACTATAATTTACTACTTCATCCCATTCTTCCTCACTATACTTATATTCTTTTGGGCAGAAATCAAACATCAA
This sequence comes from uncultured bacterium, assembly GCA_902782905.1. Taxonomy (GTDB): domain Bacteria; phylum Cyanobacteriota; class Vampirovibrionia; order Gastranaerophilales; family Gastranaerophilaceae; genus CAG-196. The sequence continues at coordinate 1,807 of CACZPB010000256.1, read as the reverse complement.
TTTCCAACCATTCAAGGAATCGCATTTACGCACAAACATTGGCTGAGCAGACAAAAGACGATACCAGTCGAAGCCATCAAATGTGCTCCATCCGTCTACCGCATCACATTTCTCCGCAAACTTGGGTTGTATTTCGAGCAACGCCGCCCAACATACGCAAGGAGAATCTTTCCCCTCCCTCGTCCTATTTTCTCCTGTAAGAAATTTCTTCCAGCCGTTAAAGCTGTCACATCGTTCGGCAAACTGCGGTTGCATCCGCAATAACTCAGTCCAATCAAACGCATCAAAACACTCCCACATATTATATTCGTCACACTTACTCGCAAGAATCGGCGCATCTTTAAGGACAAATATCCAATCGCGATTAGACAGCAAGTTCCATCCATTTACTGTATCGCATTTCTTGTAAAAACATGGTTGCTTGGCCAAGAGAATTCGCCAATCATATTTTGTAAACTTACCCCATCCATTATGCCTGTCACATCTGTCAGAAAATTCAGGATGGGTTATGAGAATATCACACCACAAACACTCTGCGTCGTCATATTGATTGACATGCTCACAAAAGTCTTTCCATCCATCAACAGAATCACATCGATCTGCAAGTTTGGGATTCATACTAAGCAGTCTGCTCCAGTCATACCCATCAAATGATCCCCATCCGTCGCATTTATCACAAAAATCCACAAATTGAGGGTGTGCAATAATTAATTCATTCCAATCATCTCCAGAAAGGTTCTTCCACCCATTATTCCGATAACAACTCTCGCAAAATGACGGTTGGACGATTAACAATTTACCCCAATCACACCCACTGAATCTTTTCCAACCATTGCATTTATCGCATCTGTCAGCCATATCGGATTGTACCGACAAGAGCGCGCTCCAATCAACCCCATCAATCTTTTCCCACCCTTCGTACTTATCACAACGATTAATAAAGTCTGGGCACTTAGACAGCAGTGTTGCCCAATCAGCTCCTTCTAACAACTTCCATCCTTCGTACTTATCACAATAGTGAATTATACACTGGTGCGCAATCAATATGTTCACCCAATCAGCACCTTTCGCTCTAACACTAAAGAGAAAAATGATATCCTCACTCTCTTTAAGTGTAATATTGGGCACGCTCTCGACAGGCAGCTTTTTCCGCTCAGATAGAGGGAGCGCATTTATCTTGTCACGGAAAGACAACCATTGTTTAATTTTTTCTGAAAGATTGTTGTGATGCCAATGTCTTGACTTTTCGTATCTATCTGAAAACCTTGGCTGGCTTCTTAATAGATCGGCCCATTCAGAGGTATTGAACCCATGCCAGCCGTGCCAGTAACTGCATGCATTTTCATATGAAGGCTTATCTTTCAGCAGACAAACCCAATCAGAAGACGAAAACAACTTCCACGCTTTGGTCAAATCACACTTCGCTTCAAACACGCTATCGCTCTTCAGCAATGTCACCCAGTCTTTGGCGCTCAGCTCTTTCCATCCGGTTACCTTATCGAGAATCTTTATCATTATCCTACATACTTCATTACTACTCATCTTGACACCTCCCCAATAAAAGCACGACCTTCAATCAAATTGCAAACAAACCGACAGCATTCGTCAGACTTATCAACGCATACAATAATCGTCATGTCATTGGTATTATGATCAATCATAAATGCTCTCCTTTGCTTTCCAAAACGCTTTCGCCGCGTGCTCCACCTCAATATCCACCCCTTCAATCCCCTTCAGCCGCTCGGACATGCGCTCGGCGAAGCACACGGAACGGTGCTGACGCGGCCCCTTGCGGCCCCTTCGGGGT
>CACZPB010000255.1 GCA_902782905.1 uncultured bacterium | reverse complement strand
GCCGGAAACATAAATCGCTCTAAAAAGCTACGCATCATACCGCTCGGATATGAGTGGTAAACCGGTGAGCCGATAATCACGGCATCGGCATTCAGGCATTTTTCCAATAAGGGACGCAAATCATCTTTATAAAAACACAAACCTTGTTGTTCAACACCTTTGCGTTTACATATCAAACAACTGATACAACCTTTATAATTTATGTCATAAAGGTTGACATATTCAACTTCGGCACCGGAATCTTGTGCTCCTCTTTGAGCCTCTTTCAACATCTTTGCGGTGTTGAAATTTTTACGCGGACTTCCGTTGATAATCATCACTTTAGTCATTTTTTCTCCTTTTTAAGATGAATATTCATTAAATGAAATTTGATACAATTTTTAGGACAGACACTTAGGCATTGCATACAGTTGATACAATTTGGATGCCGAACAAAAGTTGTATTTTCCACCCGCACATTCATAGGGCACACTTTATCGCATAAGTGACAATGCACACACGTTTTGTCATTACGTTTAATGCCAATTAGACGAACAATGCTCATCAATCCGTCGGCGGCGCCTTTCATACAAAAATAATTACAAAACGGTCTGTCAAAAAATAGGCTGATAATCAAGAAGATTGCCAGCGTAATTCCGCTTGTCCATGAAAGCATATTGTGAACAAGATTATCTTGAAAATAAAATCGTGCATTTAAAAATGAAAAGGTTACGCCGACAAACATCAAACCAAAGAAGACATACCTTGAACATTGCAGGTATTTTTGAATTTTCCAAGGCATTTTAAAGCGGGGTAGGTTACATTTCTTTGCAATCCAAGCAAACCAATCTTGAATAGCCCCAAAAGGGCACACCCATCCGCAAAAAAAGACACCAACCGCCAACACCGTCCAAAAAAGATAATGCGCTATCGTTTCCGGATGGATTAAAGGCAAAAACAGACCCGCCATAAAGCAGGCCTGTATAGTCAATCTTAGCGGTTGAATCCATTTCTTTATTTGGTTGCTTTTTCCATACTTTTCTTTGCCCATCTGCCAACTCCCAACGTGATACTGCCATAGTTGGACCAACCGTCTGTAATAACATTACAACCCTCACACAATTTTGCTGTGTCTGCAAAGGAAGCGTCCGCTCCGCCGCCGCCATGTGTCACAAAAGGAATAACTGTTTTACCTTTTAATGCACCGGAAGCTAAGAATGTGCGCACCGGTGTTGCCATTGTTCCCCACCACACAGGAGAGCCCACAAATACGACGTCATATTCGCCGATGTTTTCCGGCCAAGGCTTAATCGGGGGCAGGGTGCCGTCAGCCAATTCTTTCTTAGCAAGTTCTGTTTGCGCCTTATATTCTGCAGGATAAGGTGTGACCAGTTCAATTTTATATAAATCAGCATTTGTTTCTTCAGCTATGATTTTTGCTGCTTTTTCCGTATTTCCGGTTAAAGTAAAATATGTCACCAATGTTTTGGCTTCTGCCGTGGTTGCCATCATAGTTCCTCCCATTAAAATTGCTGTTAAAAGTTTTTTCATTTTTTATTTCCTTTCATTGTTCTTATTTTCCGTCTGGAAAGCTGGTAAACTCTGTTGGCTCGTATGCCGGTCGGCTGATACCGTTTTGTTTACCAAGTTCAATACATTTTAAGAGCCATGCCATATTTTGTCCCAGTGTGCGCATAGTCTGTAGACCTTCTTTGTCTTTTTTGACATCATCAGGTGTAAAACCATGCACACTGTTCCAATATTGCGAGCCGACAACTTGCATTTTAGAGATTGTAAAATATTTGTTTAAGCGATCAAAAGACGCACTTGCTCCGCCTCTGCGGCACGAAACAATGGCTGCTGCCAATTTTCCTGCCATTTTTTGGGCATAAGTAAAAAATAAACGATCGCAAAAAGAACAAATCTGTCCGGAAGGTCCGGCATAATAAACGGGACTTCCCAAAATAATGCCGTCAAATTCATCAAGTCTTGCCCCGATTTCATTTACTCCGTCATTAAATATGCATTTGCCGTTGTCGTGGCATTTCATACAAGCAATACATCCGGATATCGGTTTTGTTCCTACATGATAGATTTCCGTTTCAACACCGTTTTTATTCAATGTATCGGCAACTTCTTTGAGAGCCGTATAAGTGCAACCGTTTTTATGCGGACTGCCATTTATCAGTAATACTTTCATGTTTTTCCCCTTATGGTAATTTGTTATATTCGTCATCGGTTACCGGTTCAAGCCATTCGTTAGAGCCACCCTCTGCCGGCACTTCTACTGCAATATGTGTAAACCAACTGTCTTTGGCCGCACCATGCCAATGTTTGGTTTCCGCCGGAATATTTACGACATCTCCGGGGTGAAGTTCTTGTGCGGGTTTTCCCCATTCTTGATACCAACCGCGACCTTGAGT
>CACZPB010000254.1 GCA_902782905.1 uncultured bacterium | reverse complement strand
GGGCAATAAATACGTGATGGTCTTCTCGGGCTTTAGCGGCAAGGAGTACGGCCTTGGCAACACGAACAGCGCCCTGCGCTATGCCTATGGCGACTCGCCTCTCGGCCCCTGGCGCTCCGGCGGTGTGCTGGTGGATAGCCGTGGCGTGGTGCCCAACGAGGATGGTTCCCGCCTCGTCACCACCAATGCTGCTCACAACACGCACGGCTCGTTGCAGGAGATTAACGGTCAGTGGTACGTCTTCTACCATCGCCCCCCTCGTGGCTTTGCCAATGCGCGTCAGGCTATGGTGGCTCCCGTGAAGATTGAGTGGGACAAGAAACCCGTTGCCAAGGGCGGTCAGGTGCGCATCACGGGCTATGACCCCTTTGTCACTGGCAATGAGTGGACAGCCAAGGCTTCCGACGGCAATGAATACACAGGTGCCGAGGTGACCAGCGAGGGCTTCCAAGTCTTTGGCTTGCCTCCCTATCAGTACTATAGTGCCGGCATTGCCTGCTACATGGCTGGCCCTGGCAGCAACGAATGGTTGCAGGACAACCACGATGTATGGTCTAACCACATGGATTTGGCTGGCATCAAGAATGGCGGCATCATAGGTTTCAAGTACTTCGGTTTTGGCGGTCTTGCCGAGAGCACCAAGGGACTGCCTGCCTTCGAGGGTATAAAGAGGGGGGACAATGCCCAACTCTGTCTGAACCTGACTCCCAGCGGTAAGGGTGCCTTTAAGATTCATATCATGCTCGACGGCCCATACGCCAACAATGTTTGGAACGGACGCGAGATTGCCGTTATCAATGTTCCTGCTGATGCCAAGCGCGGAGCAGATAAATACACGGTCTCGGTGCCTGATGTAGAAGGACTTACAGGCAAGCATGCCATCTATCTCGTCGTGGAAGGACCCGAAGTTGAGGAACCCCAGCAGCAAGGCAGGCAGTTTGGTCGCCGCCAGCAACCTCAGCGTCCGCAAGGTCTTTTCGACCTCCACGGAATTGGCTTCTCGAAGGGTGGAGATTGGAGGGCACCTGTAGTTCCGCAGGTCAATATTACCGTTGATGGCAAGCAACTCGCTGTACCGGCAATACCTCTCTATAGCAGCAATGCCAATGGTTATACCGAGTGTAACCACTATCAGGTCTATGCTCCGCTGAAGGCTAATTCCCAGCTGAAGGCTACCTCCAACAGTCCCGAAGTGAAGTTCCAGGTGAGCCCCATCGCTGATGGCCGCGCCACCATCCGTGCCACCTATCAAGGGAAAGAAAAGATATTCCTCATCAACTGAGAATGAGTTTCGAGAGGTCTTTCACTGTAATCAGTTTTCCTACAAACCTTGCGCGGGGAATACATTCGTTCCCGCATTGAGTCCAGATTTCTTGAATATTTCAATAACTCACTCATTTTATTTTAGTTAGTAAATATTTGTATATCACTCTCGGAATGTGTTTTGAATTGACCCGGGTTCTTTCATGAATTGACCCGGGTCCTTTCGTGAATTGACCGGGGTTCTTTCGCGAATTGACCCGGGTCCTTTCGCGAGAGAATCGGGGTCCCGATTCCTTCTGATTTACTTGTCAAATATTTTCATGGGGGTTATTATACCTTATTCCTCCAGTGTCCAAGTGTAAATGCCATCACCATTATTTCTTTAGAGTAGGTTGAAGCGTTTTTTGCACTGGTCTTGATTTGTTTTCTGCCTGTAAAGGAACATAATATACGGATTTATTGCCAGTTCCAACAATAATTGGTATCTTTGCACACAAGAAACCCATAAAAACAGAAAATTCCATGAAGAAAATCTTCCTTCTCATGCTTGCACTCCTTGCCAGCATGACACTACAAGCCTACGATGCCGAAATTGACGGCATCTTCTACAACTTCCACGGGAACGAAGCAGAGGTGACTTTTAAAAGTAAAGAATATAAAGTGACTACTAGATACAATCCAGAAACTCATAATAGTGAAACAAAATACTCCAATTATTCTGGTGTCATTAAGATTCCAGAGTCTGTCACCTATGAAGGGGTTATCTATAAAGTGACCAGCATCGGCGAATCAGCATTCTATGGTTGTGGCGGTTTGACCAACATCGATATACCTAACAGTGTGACTAGCATTGGGAAGGATGCTTTCTCTGGCTGTGAGGGTCTTAGCTTCATTAATATACCAAACAGCGTGACCAGCATCGAACAGAATGCTTTTTTTCAGTGCCATGGTCTGACCTCTATTACTATTCCAAGTAGTGTGACCAGCATCGGCGACAATCCTTTCGAACATTGTGAAAACCTGAAATCCATTACAGTAGATAGAGACAATAAAGTATATGATTCCCGCAAAAATTGCAATGCCATAATAGAAACAAGTAGTAATACCTTGATTGCGGGCTGCGTGAATACCAAAATCCCCAAAACCGTGACCAAAATCGGTGATTCAGCATTCTGGGGTAACGACAGTCTGGCTTCCATCACCATTCCCGACAACTTAAAAATCATCGGTCTTTCTGCGTTCAATGGATGTAATAATCTGAAATCTATAACTATTGGCAAGGGTGTAATCAACATTAGTTTTCGGGGGGTTCCATTATATCTATTTTCAGGTGGTGATTTTGACGTTTGCGATAGTCCGAGTTTGATCTCCATCAAAGTAAAACGTGGCAACAAAATATTTGATTCTCGCAACAACTGCAATGCTCTTATTGAAACTGCAACAAACACACTGATTAAAGGTTGTCAGAATACTGTTATTCCCAATAGCGTAACCAAAATCAGCAGTAACGCTTTTTCATATTGCAAAGGTCTGACCTCTATTACCATTCCCAATAGTGTAACGAGTATCGAAACAAAGGCCTTCAGTCACTGCCAAAATTTAACCTCTATTACTATCCCCAATAGCGTAACGAGCATTGGTGGTCGTTTGTTTTATTACTGCGATAGTTTGACAGTCATCAAAGTTGAGAAGGGAAATAAGGTGTATGACTCCCGCGACAACTGCAACGCCGTCATTGAAACTGCAACAAACACACTGATTTTCGGTTGCAGGAATACTGTCATTCCCGAAAGCGTGACAAGCATCGGCAAGAATGCCTTCATGTCGTGTAAACTGACTTCCATCACCATCCCCAAGAATGTGACCAGCATCGCCAATAATGCCTTCGCATGGAACTCTGCACCTGGAATACGTATGACTATGAACGGAAAGGATGTTGGTAACCTTTACAAAGGTCTGGTCGATGTCTATTGTCTTGCAGAAAATGTACCAGAGACAGACAAAGACGCATTTATCAATACATCGATAAACAAGGCTACGCTCCATGTCCCCGCCGCCTCTGTCGAAGCCTATAAAACCGCCTCGCCCTGGAACAAATTCAGCGCCATCGTGCCGATAGAGTAAATTGACTCCAATCATTAATCCCCAAAACAAAAGCCCACAGGCTCATAGACATAACTTCGGAAGGCCGCTGCTGCAACCAGCAATGACCTCCCGAAGTTCTTCTACTCTTGCTATCAATTTACAGGAAATGGGTGCGTCTTTACATTTAGACACCCTCACTTGGTTTAGAAAACTCTTGCGGTTTTTAGTTCGTTCTGAAGGAAGGTATAGACATGCCCCGGACTTTGGTAATAGAGACCGGTTGCATCGTCCTGCAAACGTTCGAAGGTCTCAGAGGTGTAGAGCACGTCGAGAGCCTGCTCTGGCGTGTAGTGGTAGTCTTCCATAAGAAAACCTGTCAGCTCTGCTGTGAGTTCGTCCTTTAGTAACTGTCTCTGTTGGGGTGTCAGTCGTGTTGTCATAGTCTTTTTAATAGTTGCAGCAGAGCGACAAAGTCGTGCGCACTGGTGTAGGGTTTCTGGAATGGGATTCTGTTGCTCATCGTATAAAAATAAAACGACCCGCACATTTGAGCATCGTTGAGAGGCGTGGCGGGTTC
>CACZPB010000253.1 GCA_902782905.1 uncultured bacterium | reverse complement strand
TGAATACGACCTTCGCGGCCGTAAGATCTATGAAGGTGGTGCAACCTATCCTGTGCGTTACACCTACGACGTCTTCGGCAACAAGACGACGATGATGACGTACCGCGACGTGGGAGGGTCGCAGTCCTCTGCGGCCGCGCCGCAAGGTGACGTCACCACCTGGCTCTACGACATCGCCTCCGGCTCAATGACCAACAAGGTCTATGCCGATGGTAACGGCCCAACCTACACTTACACCCCTGACGGCAAGCCCTCGCGCAGAATCTGGGCCCGCGGCATTGTGACAGACTACTCCTACGACAACTGGGGCAACCTCACCAACACAGTCTACTCCGACAATACACCCACGATTTCTCTCGTCTACGATGCATTTGGTCGGCATACCGAAGCCCACGATGCCGCAGGCGTGACAACCTTCCTCTACGATTCCTTCGGTTCAATCACCAATGAGACGGTGATTGGCGTCGCTGGAACGAACACCATCCTTCGCCACTGGGATTCCTTTGGCCGTTCCCTGGGCTATAGTTTGGTAGTGCACGGTGACCCCATCGCGCCGCAACGCCAGTCCACCCTCGCCTATGATCCCGCCACCGGCCGTCTTGCAACAATGCTTGCACATGGCAGTGATACGCCGTTTGCGTGGAACTATTTAGCAGGAAGCGATCTCAAGTCCTCGCTTACCTACCCGAATGGTCTCACCGCTTCCTGGACCTACGGCGATCGCGGGGAACTCCTTGAAGTCGACAACGACTCGCCCTCCGGCACGATCTCCAAGTTCATCTACACCTATGACGCCACAGGTCGCCGTGCCAACGTGTCCAAGTCGGGAACAGCGTTCGACCATAGCGACTCTATTTCCTACGGCTACAATGCGCGCAGCGAGCTGACGAATGCAGTTTCCGCAGTTGATTCCAACTACCGCTACGCTTATAACTTTGACTACATCGGAAATAGGGAAACGGCAGCTGAGCAGGGAACGAATGTCCTCTATTCCGCCAACAATCTCAACCAATACACGGCGGTCGATGATTTCGCCCCACAATTCGATGATGACGGCAACCAGACTCTCATCAAGACCGCTACCGGCATATGGTCCGTAACCTACAATGGCGAGAACCGCCCGATCCTCTGGGAGTGCGTTTCCCCCAATTCCTCTACACCTAACTCCACCACGCACTCACTTATCTTAATGTCCTATGACCGTATGGGCCGGCGCATCACAAAGAACGATCGTCGGTTTATTTACGATGGTTACCTGCAGATAGCCGACAACCATGGCAGCACATATATTTGGGATCCAACAGAAAGAATAGCGTCTCGGCCCTTAGCCTGGTTCCGAGATAATACCTTAATGTGTTATACCCATGATGGCAACAGAAATGTGAGCGAAGTGGTTGCTGCAGATGGCAAAATTGCGGCACACTACGAATTTGCGCCGTGCGGTTCTGTAATTGCATTGAGCGGTGATTACGGTTATATGAATCCATGGCGGTTTTCAAGCGAGTACAGTGATGACGAGGTGTCGCTTATTTATTATAACTACAGACATTATAGTCCAGATGCAGGAAGGTGGATATCTAGGGATCCAATAGAAGAGGTAGGTGGTATTTCGTTATATGTGTTTGCGGGCAATGATACGATACAAGGATTGGATGTCTTGGGTTGCGCTGATGCCATGATTTGTAATGACAATAAAATTGCACGAGCATCCTTTGACACTTATGTGTTTAGTGCCTCTGGTATTATGCGTGCGATACAGGTGACATTTCATATTTCTTTTTCATGTTCTTCAAATGGTAATGCTCAATTTGAAGATACGGAGCTGGATTTTGATGCATTAGGTGACATTGATAAGTTGGAGTTGAGTGCGTCAACAAGGGTGGGGAAAAAACTGTTGGGAGGAGACGTGACTGTCTCGGTTGCGGTTAAGCACAAAGTGCGTGTAAGACAACTTGAACACGATGACGCTGGGCCTCACTGCAAATATAAGAAGTTTCGTGTTGAAGCCTGGGAAGAGGCGTCACTGTGGTGGCAATTTGTGCCGTCTATTGAGGTGTGGCGCATAACTATTTCAAATCCTGATTGGAGTTTTGATGGTAGGCTCTTCCATGAAATACTCTCTGAATATAAGTCAAGAGATGTGGTGGTAAAGATTTGTTGCTGCGGAAGCGACCCTTCTGGGCAATCACCGGATTTTATGGACAACGAAGAAGACATCAATAATTTCATGGAGGGACTGGGAAAATGAAGAATGGCTGCGTTATTCCTGTTCTTATTTTTGCGGTTATGATTGCGCAGATCGCGCGTGGGGCTGAGTGTATCGAGCCTGTCACTGATATGTATATGATTGTGGACTTGTCTTCTAACTCTACTTGCCGGGTGTCGTATCGTGATTCGGTTCCCATGGGAGGGTGGAGTTCGGAATATAAGAAAACAAAGCTTGTCTTGCGCAAAATCCCGCAGGGTACATTTAAGATGGGCGGGTATATCAGAAATGAGGTCGGACTCAGCGAGAAGGATGCCCCGTTCTTTTGCGGAGAGGTACGCGATGTGAAGATCTCGAGACCATATTACTTAGGTGTATTCGAGGTTACGCAGCGCCAATACGAGATGGTGACAGGCACGAATCCTTCTGTCTGGGTGTCGGAGATGCATCCAGTAAATTGCGTGAGCTGGGTTGATGTTAGGGGAGAGGACTCGACTGCGCCACAAGGAGTTTGCGGACCATCGGTTGTGGGGGATTGTTCATTCCTCGGCCGATTGCGCAAAATTACGGGCCTCGACGGGTTTGATCTTCCCACCGAGGCACAATGGGAATGCGCGTGCAAAGGCGGTACGGATGAAGACGTTTCCGAGTCGGGGCTTGCATCAGGGGGCCCTTCTGCCCTGCTTGTTGCTCGCTGCTGGGAAAATGGAGGTGCGTTCTGGCCGACGAACTGTGTTGTCGCAGATGTAGGATCGTATGCGCCGAATCCGTATGGGTTGTATGATATGCACGGAAATGTTTTTGAGTGGTGCATTGACCGCCGTGCAAAATACGATGACAATGTCGATGTAGATCCGATGAATTATGGAGACAGTTCTCAGGGACACGTCAACAGAGTCTTGCGGGGTGGTAGTGGCAGGGTAGACGCTAGGCATTGTAATTCGTCATTTCGTTGGGGGGCTTCCGCGCGGGCGAGGATCAATGAATATGGCTTTCGCATTGCTTATTGCATCCCTTGAAAATGGTGCAAAGGATTATTCTGTGTAAGATCTACAGCATATGTAGTCTCCGGGATATTTGTGAGTTGAGCTGTG
>CACZPB010000252.1 GCA_902782905.1 uncultured bacterium | reverse complement strand
TTACACCTACGACGTCTTCGGCAACAAGACAACCATGATGACTTATCGTAACGAGTCTCTTGGCCCTGATTCCGGCGATGTTACAACATGGCTATACGACGAGGCTTCAGGCTCTATGACCAACAAGATCTACGCCGACGGCAAGGGCCCGACTTACAGTTACACTCCCGATGGAAAATTGTCATGCCGCGTTTGGGCACGCGGTATTCTAACCGATTATGTTTATGATGGCTGGGGCAATCTCACCAACATAGTCTACTCTGATGACACGCCAACAGTCTCTCTCGCCTGTGATGCCCTTGGCCGCCAGACTGAGGCACGCGACGCCGCTGGCACCACCACGTTTCTCTACGATTCTTTTGGCTCGCTCACCAATGAAGCGGTCATTGGTGTTGCAGGCACTAATACAGTTGAGCGTTTCTATGACAACTTCGGCCGTGATGTCGGCTACGCCCTCAACGGCATTCGCCAGTCAACCCTCGCTTACGATCCCGCCGCCGGCCGCCTCGCAACCATGCTTGCGTTTGGTGGCGATACACCGTTTACTTGGAATTATCTTGGCGGCAGCGATCTCAAGTCAGCGCTTGTGTACCCCAACGGTCTCACTGTCTCTTGGCAATACGACGCAAACAACCAGTTGCTTAAGGTCTGTAATGCTACACCGACAAACACAATCTCGCAGTACGACTACGCGTATGACGCCGCTGGTTGTCGTATTAACGTGTCAAAATCAGGAACAGTATTCGACCAGGATGATACTATCACCTATGGTTATAACGCCCGCAGCGAACTGACCAACGCGGTTGCTGCAGTTGATTCAAACTTCCGTTACTTCTACGACTTCGATGACATCGGCAACCGTAAGACGAGTGCAGAGCGTGGAACGAATAGCGTCTACACGGCGAACAGCCTGAACCAGTACACGACTGTTGATGATTTCACTCCTGTCTATGACCTTGACGGTAATCAGACGCATGTCAAGACCGCGACGGGAATCTGGCAGATTTACTACAACGGCGAGAACCGCCCGATTCTGTGGACGCAGGGAACGAACACGATCTCGATGACCTTCGATCGCATGGGCCGTCGCGTCGCTATGAACGGCAACAGGTTTGTGTATAAGGGCTATCTGCAAATAGCTAATGATCGCTGCGGTTGTTGTCTGTGGGATCCAACGGGATTGTCGGCAACTTTGCCTCTTGTATGGAATCGTCAAGGATCGTATATGTTCTATATTCACGACGGTAACAAGAATGTAAGTGTAGTTGTGGCTGAGCATAGTCAAGTTGCTGCACACTACGAATATGCGCCATTCGGCGCGTTGACTGTTTGCCGAGGAAACCTAGCCGCGGAGAATTCGTGGAGGTTCTCAAGTGAGTATGCGGAGGACGACACGGCGACTGTGTATTACAATTACCGCCATTATGATCCAGTGATGGGAAGATGGTTTGTCCGAGACCCTATTAACGAGGTGGATATAGTTAATCTTTATGGGTGGGTTGCCAATAGATTGTCTATTGATTACCTAGGCCTTATAAAATTTTCAACGATTGACGGGCTGACAAAACCTTGCGGGCCTAAGGTCGAGGAGACATGTCAGAAAGAAATGGATGACCTAAAGCACGTACTCGCGAGTCAACTGGCAAATCTTAGCGTGCCTCTCACAAAAGGAAGCAATTATTTTGGGGATTTATGGTATAAGATACTTGATATTTACAATAGATATGGCCTACCGACACAAGACCCACGAGAACCAGTATTTGGCGATGACAAGAGGACGAAACAAGAAATAGAAGATATGCTAACAATTTATCAATCTATCTGGAGGTCTCGTGAAGATTTGAAAAACAATTTGAGGAAAATCGCCAATGAAATGCAAATAAAGGTCGACGGAGTTGAAGTGGTTTGTTGTCCGCAGATGGGTGATTATTGCAAAAGTAGAAGAAAGGAATTTGAAACATTTGGTCAATATTTCACGATAGAAAAAGGAACCGGTCGTGCCGTAAAAAGTGATGCACAACTTAATGGGAAAATTATTATTTGTCCAGTGATACTGGCAAATGATTTCAAAAAAGCTGGTGGTTGTGGTTGTTTTATGATGCATGAATTAATGCATAAATATGGTATGTCCAATAAAAAAATCGCTAATAATTCGGTGAAAATTAATATTGAAAAGGCGATGATAGAAATTGCACGACTGATTCTGGGCAAGGAGT
>CACZPB010000251.1 GCA_902782905.1 uncultured bacterium | reverse complement strand
TTTGCAGGCAATCACGGCATGGCGGAGCTTTTGCATAAACTTATCGTCAATTTTGATTTTCGGCCCCGGGCGCAAAGCATAACCCTCTGCTTCAAGCAATGCCTCGGCATCCGGCTCAATCCGGTTAAGCGCCTCGCTGCTCATAGAGGCCTTGATTTTGTGCATAACCGTTTCAATCGCCGCTACATCTTCCGGCATCTTGGTTTTCATGAGTTTGATAGCATTTTGTAGCGCATTGATTTCAGCCAGCGAAAAGCCGACATATTGTCCGAGCGAGCCTTGCGGAATATACCAACGTTTGGTGTTGTGAGCTCCGTTAATCTCTTTAATCTGCGGAAACTGCTCCTTAACCATATCCTTCATACGGATAGCAGTGCGCTTGGAAACATTGAATTTTTGCATAATATCGGCAATAGACACGCCATTTTCGGCATTTTGCATCCACAGCGACATCTCAAGCAACTTTTGCGTTTTCTGGTAAAACATATCAAACCTCCATTTTTGAACATTATATTATCCCGATGTTTATAAATGGTAAAGAAGATGTCAGAATGTGACAACACAAGAGAAACAGCGGATTGACAAGGATTTTATGGTATTATATTATAATCTTGTAAGGAGCTGATGTGGAACTTACCTCCATAACATCAGCCGCTCGGGCACCAACAGGTAAGTTGTCTGGTGTACCGTTTATAGCTTATAAGCTTAATAAGAAAGCATTTCGTAGGTCAGAGAGTCGCTTCCTGCCGACAGAGTTATTCTGCAACGACGCTGGTTGGCGCCCAGCCGAAATGTTTTCATAACTCTTGAATAGGATTGTATGATACGATGGTTTCTGCTTCCCAAATTGGTCTTTTTATCGCCGCTTTACTATACTATTTTAAAGACAAATCAAAAGATGGTACAACAACAAACGATGATAATAAAAATGATAAAGATACATCCGATAACACAAACGATTTAGGAGATAGCAATGGCAAAGCAATATGATGTAATAGATTTTAGAATACAGCCTGAAAAAGATGTTAAAGGGAATCACCGCTCAGGTGATAGAGCCGTTATCATCATAAACGGAAAAGAATTTCTAAATATTGTAAATAATGGAGATTACAATTATCTTCCATTGTATGAGTTATATAATTGGCTTAATGATTCCGCTCAATCAAATGGAGAAGACGAAGCATATTTAGTTTCTTGTGGCTATTGTGATGAAGCTGGTTGCGACTCCATCTTGGTAAATGTACTTTGTAATAAAGACAGTGTTGTGTGGAAAAATTTTAGACCACTTGAAGATGAAGATAATCCATTTGATTTGCAATATGAATTTGAACGTTCTCAATATGATGATTTCATGAACAGATTGAGAATCGCTGCTTATAATTACGAGAAGAAACGGACGGATAGTCGTAGTATCTGTTTTAATTTGGAACGAATTGGAAATGTTGAGGGGTATTTATTTTCAAGTACAAGTATTAAGTTGGTTAATTTATCAGTCAATGACATTCGCCAGTTTCTGAAAAGTGCCAAAAGTTTAACAATCCAAGTTAATTTCGCTAAAGAAGCAACCAAGGAAGCGGTTGAAAAATCAGGTGTATTGAGTGAAGAATTAAAGAAGTCAGACAGATGTATCGTAATTATTACTTCAAATAAGAAAGCAACCCTTTCGGATTTAAATGTCATTCTGAACACAATATCATCATTTCATAAGTGCAATTATATGCTTTCAACCATTTATGATGAAGAGCGTGATAATTTCAGAATAGATACTTTTTTAGTAACACTTTAGATTTCTAAAAGGAAAAAGAATGACTAAGAAAATTAAATGCCCGTATTGCGGAAGTGAACATATCGCCGAGTATTTGCGTGGTTTGCCTGTATTTGATGAAGAATTGCAAAAAGCAGTTGAAAACGGCGAAGTTATCATCGCCGGTTGTCTTGTGTATCCCGGCGACCCAGATTACCGCTGCCGTGATTGCCATAAAGACTTCGGCGGAAACTTAGCAAAAATGTTGGTTTCTGACGACGAAGTTCTTGAATTTGCTAAGAAAAACGGTTTTGAGGGAATTAAATATCTTGGTTCGTATGAGGGATATCATGTATATGATGCCCTTTTTAACACTGACCCGAATGTTATTTTAGAGGTAGGCTTTCCGCAATTCATTTTGGTAAAAGAAGACCAAATGGATTTTGCCGATGATAGAATAAGCGGGGATATAAGGCACTATTTTGCTTCTGAAGAAGACGATGAAGACGACGAGGAGGAAGATGAACAATGAAGACATTAGAACAAATCGCTAAGCACGAGTTACAAAAGAAGTTGAAAAAGCGTTTGGAAGAACTAAACGCATATGAAGACCTTATATGGGGAGCAATCTATTGTCTTGAAACAGAAGAACAATGGCAAGAGTTGTTAGATTTTCTTAACACAGGGGTTACCGATTTAAACGAAATAAATGATAAAATAATTGAAATAGATGAAAAATATAATCCTGAGGATTATGAGGATGATGACATTTCCGGCTGCGAAAAAGTATAGCAAGAGAATAAAATATGATATATTTGGAATCATTTAAATTTAATCCAGATGAAGGGGCTAATACAAAAATGACGTGTTTTAGCACGTTCTATCCTTATGGTATTTTGAATAAACACGAAATTAGTGAGCTTGAATTTAATTCGATAACGATTTTCTATGGCGGTAACGGATGCGGTAAAACAACGGCATTAAACGTTATTGCCGAGAAATTGATGCTGCAACGAGAGAGCCTTTATAATAAAAGCAATTTCTTTGATGAATATCTGAAAAAATGCTATTACAAAGGAGAAAATATTCCCCGCAAAAGCAAAATAATCACCAGCGATGATGTCTTTGATTACACTATGAATCTGAGATATTTGAATGATGGAATAGAACGTAAACGCTTAGATTTGTATAAAGAATATGAGGGAGTAAAATATGACCCCGAATATTTAGCCAAGCATAAGTTGACCTCGGTGGACGATTATGAGGAGTTTAAGCACGCACTGGACGTCAAGAAGGCCTCTAAGTCCCAATTCATCAGAAAGACTTTAATGCAAAACGCCACAGAACAATCCAACGGAGAAAGCGGATTTATGTATTTTACCAGTAAAATAGATAGCGATGCCCTATATTTGCTTGATGAGCCAGAAAACAGCTTATCTCCTGAAAAACAACAGGAATTGCTGCAATTTATACAGGAAAGCGCCAGATTTTATGATTGTCAGTTTATTATAGCGACACACTCTCCGTTTTTGCTTTCTTTGCGAGATGCCAAGATTTATGACTTTGATGCTAATCCAGCACGGGTGAAACCGTGGACAGAGCTTAAAAACGTTCGGGCATATTATGACTTTTTCAAGTCACATGAAAAAGAATTTGAATTCGGAGGGATATAAAAGAATGCGAAACAAAATAAAGCCGCCCAAGATTAATTTACTAATGGGCGGTTACCTGATTGACAGACACTGATTGGGGTCTAGCCCCTTTCTCAATCAACTTTACTTCGAAGAGCCACGCTGCACAATTCTACAGTCCGAGGCTCTCCGCAATGACTGAAAGCGTTAGCTGTTTCGTTGACCATTTCTAACATTAAGATTGTCGGACCGCATTCTACAACCACTTCCAGCCTACCTAATCCCGACCGCGTCTACGACACTTTGTCTGGGATTAGGTATAATCTGCTGGATAAACACGCTGCAATTCTACAGACCGTGGCTATCCATAATCCTACAGACGGTCTCTGTCACGAATCAGAGTGTGTTCGGATTTTGATTTTAGCTCTAGGACTTTGAACGGATAGCCGTGCACCCTCTGAGTAATAAAATCTATTCTTATTATAACGCAACAAAATCAATATTCAAGAGCCCAAAACAGCAAAAGTTAACAGTAATGCCACAATCTGACAATTATCTATTATTAAATACATTCATTTGAAAAGATTTGTATTGACAAGAAGTTATAACAAAAATACGATAACTACAATCTATACGTAAAAGAAAGGATTTACCATGGTAAAAAATATTGACCCAGAGCTTAAGAAAATAGGCAATTATCTCAAATTAGATGAGAATACCATTTTTACAATACCTGAATATCAAAGAGCATATTCCTGGGGAATAGATAATTGTGATAAGTTGTGGCAAGATATAACGGAATTTGCAGATAGTGATAGTAAAGACAGCTATTTTTTTGGCACAATCATTATAAATTGTCAAAAAGAAGATGAAGAATTAGCATTAATAGATGGTCAACAAAGAACGACTACATTTTTGTTATTGCTAAAAGCAATGCTCATAAGAATCAATGCTGCACTAAATGAACCTAATAAGGATGAAGAATCAGAGGGACTATATAGAGGTCTTCAGGAACGTAGAAGAAGAATTATGGGGATTTTATATAAAGCAGAAACAGAGGATATAACGGACACTCCTAAGTTAGAGCAAGATAGAGAAATATGTAATAAAGTTTCGATATTAGATAATCAATCAATAAATGAATTATATAAATTAGAACTAAAAACTATCTTAAAGGCAGTAAATTATGAAGAGATAGAAAATAATGTCATAAAAATACCATATAAACAAAAGGATAACAAATATACAAATTTCTTTAGAAATTTTAAGTATTTTTACGAAAAGATATCAAACTTGAAAGAACGCCAACTGAACAAAATTGCTAAAATATTTACCGATAGTTGTGAAGTGATTGTGATAAAAAGTTGGCAAGTGGAACAAGCAATAACGATGTTTAACTCGCTGAATGCAGACGGCTTACCTCTCTATGATTCTGATATCATCGCAGCGATATTGTATAAAAATGCTACGACACAAAATAAAAAAGATGAATTTAAAAATGGATGGGAAGACTTCTTAAAGCAAATCGGTGAACTAAAGACTGCTAAAATAGCAACTATTGACTCTATACTTTTACAACAAATGTATTGTGAAAGAGCTAAAAGAAGAGAAATAATCACAGAAACAGATTCAGTTAATGTCACGACACCAGGTGTGAGAAGATATTTCACCGAGATAAACAAAGATTTATTAAATGAACCTGTTGAATTATGTAGCAATATGACACGGTTGGCTAAAATATGGAATAAAGTTTCAGATTATCCTATTATACAAGTTCTTTCCAAATTTAATGAGAACTCGAAATTATTTTTAGCAAGTTACTTTTCTAGATTTGATGAAAATGAGGTTTCTGAAGATAGAATAAAAGTTATATGCCAATGTATGTTGAGATTGTTTACAATATTAGAGTTAGTAGACACAGGTTATTCCAGTACAAAATTCAAAACATTCTTGTTCAGAGAAGACGTTGATTTAGTTGATGCAGATGTATCAGAAGAGAAAATTAAATCTGATTTTGACCAACATATAATGAAAAATTGGAATAAAGATGTATTAACAGAAGAAATTATGGCCTATGATAGAAATAGCTTAGTATATCTGAATGAATATTTGTTCGCAGAAAATAATAATATTAAATTTAATTTAGGAGCAAAATACGATATTGAGCATATAATGCCTGATAGTGGAAAAAATCTCCAAGAAATTCGAAAAGATGCTGATATTGCAAGTGAAGAAGAATTTAACGGAATCGTGAACAAAATTGGTAATAAAATAGTTTTAGAAGCAAAAATTAACAGAAGTATAGGCAATGAATGGTTTAGAACCAAGGTTTCGACAAGATTGGAAGATAAAACAGGATATGTCGATAGTACGTTTCCAATAGCACAGCACCTTGTCAGCAAGTATAAGAATGCAAATAAACCTTATTGGAAAAAAGATGATATAAATCAGGCAACGGAAGAAGCGAAAGATAGAATACTGGAATTCATTTTTGGAAAATAAAATGTTTCGATGTTGTTTAAGCCGCTACGGAAACGTGGCGGTTTTTATTTTATATTGCGTTTTTACAATTAAAATCCTAAATGATATGTAGTTACAAAATGAAGGAATAAACAAATGACCATAGAAGAATTTAGACGGAAAATATATAAGGAAACACAGGAAAATCCTCCAAAATTTAATAATAAGATACAGATAAATGAATATCTATATAATCAAACTCAAAAGATAGTAAAATATATGGAACAAATGAATGTTGCAGCAGGCATATACGAAGATTCTGCGAATAAAGATGAACATTCTCATTTTTGGGAAGTATTAGTTGGTAACACCTTATTACAATCAGGATTAAATATCAAACGAGATACAAGAGAAGCTGCTCCAGATTATTTTTTTGAAACAGAAAATGGTATTAAAATACATATAGAAGCAAAAGCACCTACGGAGGGCATAATCAAAGAACTAAAACCTAAAGGAATTCATATAGTTAATGGAAATGAATTAGAAGAAGAGTCAGATTTTGAAGATTGTATAATTACCAGTGATAAATGTGCTTTACGCTTTACATCAACTCTGAATGAAACTATAAAGCAAATTAACGGTTTCTATAGTAAGCAAACAGTCAACATTAAAGATAAAATTGTTATTGCTATTAACGGCAGTAGCGTTGTAAAGAATCAAGAAATTCACGAAGGAGATTTTCCACAGGGTCCTATGTATTATGGCTTTTCAATTATTTGTGCATTATTTGGACTTAATGGACAACAATATTATCTTCCCAATGAACATTTATTAGTCTATGATGAAAAGTGCCTAATAAAAAATGATATAGAAATACAAAATCGTTATTTTTGTGATGGAAATAACACTCCGATTGATGGAATAATATATTCTAATGTTAATGAGAGAAATTACGTTATGAACTACGAAAAGCCTTTTTTGTTTATACCAAACCCAAACAGAGAAGATATAGGAAATTACTTTCAATTTTGTAAAAATATTGGTTATCCAATAAGACACGTATAAAATCTACTTTATACAGCTTCTGATAGCACCGCAGGCGTCATAAATTCTGCCTGCTGCATATATTAACTGTTGATATTGCTTGGATTTCTCGAGCTTTTCCTGCTGTCTGTAGATATAAAACAGTTTATTATGGAGAACTTCGCATTCTTCGGCCAATCTTTGCAGAATGTCATTTGTGGAGGCAGCTTCATCTTCTTGTAAAACCTCGTAACTTGCGATATCATCGCAATGTCTGCCCAAATAAGCATCCATTTCTTCCTTGCTCTGTATATGAATATTTATTGACCAATACATAGTCCTTTTGCAAAAATGAATTTACATCTCTGAAAACAGGTGCTAACCTGCGCAAAGAGAGGAAATATGCCAACAAAGAATGAAAAGCATTACATTACGGAAATTAAACACCTCATGGAAGAATGGGACTATGAGGCAAATGTTGGTATTAATCCTGAAAACATAACATTCGGCAGCAATAGAAAAGTATGGTGGAAATGCAATAAATGTGGCGGAAGATGGCAAGCTACGATATGCGATAGAACCAGAAAGGATAGCACAGGATGTCCATACTGCGCCAGTCAAAAAGTTCTTACTGGTTATAATGACTTGGCAACAAAGTATCCTGAATTACTAAAACAATGGCATCCAACGAAGAATAGTATAAAACCGACAGAAGTGATGCCCGGTGCTTTCAAGAAAGTTTGGTGGATATGTCCGGAAGGACATGAATACGAACAAGCCATTAACGCAAGAGTATTGCATCCTAATTCTTGTCCTTTATGTTCAGGTCAAAGAGTTGCTATAGGAATAAATGACTTGCAATCAAGATATCCTGAAGTGGCGAGTGAATGGCTTCAGAACAAAAATGGAAATGTTACGCCAACAACAATTACCTGGGGAAGCAATAAGAAATTTTGGTGGAAGTGTTCTAAATGTGGACACGAGTGGCAAGCCCGTGTTTCGGATAGGACAAGAGGTCATAATGGTTGTCCGGCTTGTGTAAACAAAGTGCTTGTTAAAGGATTTAATGATTTAGAGACCAAATTTCCAAACATAGCTAAAGAGTGGCACCCTACAAAAAATGGAAGCCTAAATGCTTGTGATGTGAAATATGGAAGCCATAAGAAAGTTTGGTGGCTTTGCCCAAAAGGTCATGAGTATCAGCAAGCTGTAAAACAACGAACGAATTTGGGTAATGGATGTCCATATTGCTCAAATCACAAAGTTTTGGTAGGATTTAATGATTTAAGCACTACTTATCCGAACATAGCCGAAGAATGGCATCCAACAAAAAATAAAGATTTAAAACCTTGTAATGTTATGCCAGGTAGTCCTAAAAAAGTTTGGTGGTTATGTTCAAAAGGTCATAGTTTTCTGCAGTCTTTGATAAAACGAACAAAACGTAATTATAATTGTCCATATTGCTCGGGTGAAAAGGTATTACAAGGTTTCAATGATTTTGCAACGAAGTATCCAGAAATAGCGAAAGAATGGCATCCTACAAAAAATGGTGCTTTGAAACCGTCTGATATAACTTCCGGAAGTGGAAAAAGAGTATGGTGGAAGTGTCCGGTTGGACATGAATATCAGGCCAGTGTTCATAGTAGAGGAACAGGAGGAACAAATTGTCCTATATGCAACGCAAGCAAATTTACATCATTTGGCGAACAGTCAATCTTTTATTATATTAAAAAATATTTTTCTGACGCACTCAATAGGTATAATGAACTCTTTGGTACAGCAATGGAATTTGATGTTTATATACCTTCAAAGAAGATAGCTATTGAGTATGATGGTGCATACTGGCACCAAACAGATGATGAACATGAGCGAGAAGTTAGAAAATATCAATTTTGCCGAAAAAATAATATATTTCTGTATCGTGTAAAAGAAGAAAATAAGCAAAAGTGGTCAAATGTGGCAGACAAGATATATTATATACCTAAAAATATTAAAAAAGATATTATTGCATTGGAACGGGTAATTCGTGCGATTATCGCAGAGATAGATATTTCTATTGTATCTGATATCAATATTTTGCGTGATAAAAACGAAATACAGGAATATTTGAATAAAATAGATAATTCACTGGCCGATATGAGACCGGATGTTGCCGCAAAATGGAATTATGGTAAAAATGGTAATCTAACCCCAAATATGTTTTCTATCAGTTCAAATGAGACCGTATGGTGGATATGCCCAGACTGCGGAAAAGAGTGGAAAAGTAGTATAAACAGTATGACAAGAGAAGGAAGGTTTGGTTGTCCAGAATGCTCAAAAATACAACAGGGAGTAACCTTTACAAAACTCCGTGTTAAACAACGAGGTTCCCTTGCTGAAAATATGCCGGAATTGGCGAAAGAATGGCATCCAAGCAAGAACGGCGAGTTAACACCTTATGATGTGACCTCAGGGAGATTTAAGCCTGTATGGTGGAAATGTCAAAAATGTGGGTATGAATGGCAGTCCAGTCCTAATAACAGAAAGAAAGGTATAGGATGTCCTTGTTGCGCCGGAAGAGTTCCTCAAAAAGGCGTTAATGACTTGAAAACAAAATATCCTGATATTGCAAAAGACTGGGATTATGAGAAAAATTATCCTTTAGTTCCTGAAGATTTCTTACCTAAAAGTGGTAAAACAGTATGGTGGAAATGCTCTATATGCGGAAAATCATGGCAAGCTAATATTAAACATAGAACTAGTAAATCTCAACAATCCGGCTGTAGAAGTTGCAAAGCAAAAATTAGATGTTCGAAAAAAAGTAAGCAATTAGAATTAAAATTTTTTCCTGATTCATCCTATTGATTTTAAAAGAAAAATCAACTAACATATTGATTATGGATGATTTTTTATAAAAAAAGATCTTGACAAGATTCGCATGATCTGTCCTGATATAGGTGCAAACACCAGAAAAACAGGAGAATCTCATGCAGAATCAAACATTAAGCACCATTGCAAAACAAAATGATGATTTTAGGACAAACCTTTCCAGAGGGACGCTCTGCCTAACGCGCGGTATTCGTGCTTTGGGCAAAACATGCGTTACTGAAATTATCCGCAAGGTTCGCCTGTTTAATAATTTTAACGAAGCCAACGATCCTTATGGTGAGCATGATTTTGGAGCATTTAATTACGGCGGCCAGAAAATCTTTTTCAAAATTGATAATTATGACAATTCATTTCTATATTTGTCGCCCGATGCCACCAATCAAAAGCTCACCAATAAGGTTCTGACCATTATGTTGGCAGAGGAGTATTAACAATGGAATATGATGTGGAATGCGCCAATTCGCTCGCCGAACTGATAGAAATAGTCTCCCAAAGGTTATGCAACGGTTGGAAACCGCAAGGCGGCATTTGTTCAATCGTAGCGGAAAACGGTTACACCGTATTTTATCAGGCTATTGTGAGATAATTTAAGCAGGACGGAAACCATGACTAACAGCGAATTTGTAGATGATAAGAAAATCAAGGACATTATGCTCTATATTAAGTCAATGAAACACGCCGAGCAAATCCGGATGATGTTTATGTGTAGCTTGAACGGCATGCGCTCCATAAATTTTGCGTATTTACAGGTTAAGGACTGCTATACAGACCAGCTGAAACCCAAAGATGTGATTAACCTTGATTATGATAAGAACAAGGGTAAACATTCTTGCTCGTATTTTATGAACAGCCAGATGAAAAGAGAATTGGCGGACTATTTGAGCTATTTGCAACAAAAATGGGGCGAAGACCTTTCACCGGAAACATATTTGTTTACGTCGCAGAAACTGAACCGTCCTTATAACCGCGTGAGCATCAGCAGGCTGTTTGGCTTCATTTATAACAAATTCGGCATAAAAGGAGCCTCTCATTTGGGAAGGCATTTGTTTGTTTCAAAACTGGTTAATTCCGGCGTTAATATCTGTTTGGTACAAAAATTAGCTAATCATCGCAATATAGTCACAACCCAAAGGTATTTTAATTATAACGAAAAAATGCTCGCTAACGCAGTAGAAAACGTGAGGGTGTGACGATGAAGGTAATTTATGAATTTGATACGGACAGCGAAAATTTTGCCTATTCGCAGCTAAAGATTTTTCAGCAATCCCAGGAAATGGCATATACTATTGGGGAAATTTATAACCAGGTTCGTCAATGGAAAAAATACGACGAGCGAGATGCTATTCCCGTTGATGAGATTTTTGATGCAATTGTCGGAATTATAAATGAAAATACAGATATTGACTATTAAATAAACAAAAACCGATTGCTTGATTTATTTCAAATGTATCCCTAAGTTTAATGTATATAGAGTGAGGGGATAAATAATATGCTAATAGCGGAAGTAAATGGAGAACGTTGCAAAGCAACTAAGGGAGCAAAAGGAATATGTCCTTATTGCAAATCTGAGGTTATAGCTAAATGCGGAGAGCATAAAATAGCGCATTGGGCACATAAATCTCGTAAAGTGTGCGATACTTGGCATGATAAGGAAACTGAATGGCATTTAATGTGGAAGAACTATTTTCCGGAATCTTGGCAAGAAATCATTAAGTATGATCAAACAACCGGGGAAAAGCACATCGCGGATGTTTGTACCGAAAAAGGCTTTACTCTTGAATTTCAGCATTCAGCTATAAAACCAGAAGAACGAAGGTCACGAGAAGCATTTTATAGAAATATGAACTGGGTTGTTGATTGTACAAGATGTAAAAATGACTTTAAGCGATTTATAAAGAACATAGATAGCAGCAGTATTGCCAGAGCTATATTTCCAATTAGGATACCAAGTCTCAATAATATGCAGATTGGCAATATTATAGAAGTATATTATCCAGAAGACATTTTCCAGAAAAGCTGGTTAGATAGCAGTGTTCCAGTTATTTTTGATTTTAAGGGATTAAATCAATTGGATAATACTAATGACATTAGAAATTTTATATTTTGCTTATTGCCACTAAATGTTAACTCAAAAAGATATGTGATACAAATATCAATAAGCAATTTTGTAGCAAATGCTAAAACTGGTAGTTGGGAAATATTTGTTAACAACCAAACAGATATACTGAAACAATTTATAGAAAATCAAAAAAGAGTAATACAACAGTATGGAACAAGAAATACAAGGCACCGTATAATGCTTTCGTAGTAATCTTCAAAATGTTAAATAATGTTAGGAATCCGCACAAAGTTTAACATTTTTTTATTTACGGTATTTTGCTCATTTTCAAAAGTGCCTATTTTACGCGGTTTTCCGAGAAAATGTTAAACAATGTGCCTTCTTTAACATTTTGGAATTTTGCGCAATCTCTAAAAAAACAGCCACGCACAGCATATTTTGCTTGATTTTTAGATTTGTAGATAATATAATATCTATATATTAGTTTAAATGCACGAAA
>CACZPB010000250.1 GCA_902782905.1 uncultured bacterium | reverse complement strand
TTATTACAAGGAGCTTGTTGAGGACATGTACGGAGACCTCCACGAGAATATCGTGCTTTGGGATGCTGAGGAATATGCTCAGAAGAATCCTCTCTTCACCGATGAGAATGGTATGTATCAGTGGGATGTACCTCAGGGTCTTTGGCAGGTTAAGTTTGAGAAGGAGGGCTACGTACCTACTCAGTCAGAGTGGTTGCCTGTGCCTCCTCCACAGATGGACGTTAACATCGGTATGGTACAGAACGCTCAGCCAGAGGTGGTAAGCGCTCGTGCATACGAGGACGGTGTGGAGATTGAGTTCTCTAAGTACATGAATATTGAGTCTCTCAACAGCGAGAACGTATATCTGAAGGTGGTAAATGGCGAGGAAGAATCGCTCATTACCGATGCCGAAATCCAGATGATGAATAAGGAGGCTGCTATCGAGGGTAGTGCAACTGAGTTCGCATCAAAGATGAAGCTCGCTACCGATCAGCTTGGTTACTATGATGAGGCTTATATCATTATCTCTACTGGCGTGAACAGCTATGCAGGCATACCAATGGCTCAGACATTCGAGCAAAAGCTGGATGTGGAGAAGAAGGTACGCGAACTGCTGGTTGAGGCAGAGTTCAATGTGGAGTACGATGGTCAGAAGGAAGTTACCATTGCTGCTATTCCTGCGGATGCAGCTGTGGGCAAGAAGCTCTCTGTAGTTTCTGCATCTGATATGATTGCCACAACTGACGTTCAGGAGGTAACATTCGATGCTGACGGTCAGGCTACATTCACTGTCAATGGTGAATTGTACGGTGCTACGGCTATCAATTACTCTCTCATGGATGCCGACCTGAAGGCTACTTCGCTCGTCAATGTGGTTGACCCTGTGAAGTTGGAGGCTGTTAAGGCTCCAATGGCTTCACGTATCAGCGGTACTGCTGTCTATCGCGGACAGACTGTCGCACTCTCTTGTGAGTCGGAAGGCGCAACCATCTACTATACCACAGATGGCAGCTGTCCTTGCGATGAGAATGCACGCAAGAAGTACGAGCGTCCTATTGCTATCAACGATGCTATGACAATCAAGTTCATGGCGGTGGGTACTAATTATGACGAGAGCGATGTGATAGAATGTACTTATTCTATACGTCAATCAGATGTAAAACTTGCATTGGCAAAGGGTTGGAACTGGAATTCTCATGACGTAGCATCTCCTGTTGATGTCAGCGAATTCTCTGGCGTCGCTTCACGTATCCTCACGCAGACAGACGAAGTGATAGACGATCCTATACTTGGCTTTGTCGGTACTCTAACCACCATCGATGGCTCTGAGACTATGAAGATTGAAGCTAAGGAATCGGCAACTAAGTCGTTTACTGGTGAACAGTATAACCCTGCTCTGTCTCCAATCGTTCTGCATGAGGGTTGGAACTGGCTCGGCTATCCAATCAGTCAGACGATGACTGTCGCAGATGCACTCTCTTACATGGATAGCGATGAGGGCGATTGCATATCAAACCTTGAAGGAGGATTTGCGACATTTAACAATGGTGAATGGGAAGGTTCGCTCCAGACAATGAATCCAGGTGCTGGTTATTTGTATAAGTCCGCATCTGCAAAGTCATTCATCTACAACAATGTGCCAACAGTTCTGAATGCAAGGGCCCTGTATCGCGAACGACTTGCTCCAAAGTCAATTCCATGGAGTGTAGATAAGCATCGTTATCCAAACCTCATGCCAATGATTGCACAAGTATGCTACTCAACAGGTGATGCGGCAGACTCTACTTACTATGTAGGTGCATTTGTGGGTGAAGAATGTCGTGGTGTAGGTAAATACTCAGATGGTATCATGTATCTGTCTGTTTATGGTGACAAGTCTGCAGACATGAATTTCAAGGCGTGGAATGTTGAAACAGAATCAGTATTTGATTTTGCCGAAACATTAAAGTTCACACCTGACGTTGTCGGTACTTATTCTTCTCCATATAAATTGATGCTTGGCTTTGAATCAACTGGTATAAACCATCTCAATGCGAATAATGGCGTTGATGGCATTTATAGTATTCAAGGTATCAAGTTGAATTCTATTCCAAACAGAGGTATCTATATCATCAAATCCAAAGATGAAAACGGTAACTCTATTATGAAGAAAACGTATGTAAAATAATAAAGCCGTAAAGACATGAATATAATTAAGAAAACTTACTGCTTTTTATTGGTACTCCTCTATTCGACTATCCTGCACGCGCAGGATAGTCGATGGAACGTCAATATATACGACTATCAGTATGACATGTCCGTGTATGCAGAACTGCAATACAACGGGTCTATAATAACAGACTTTACAAATATTGAAGTAGCAGCATTCGTCGGCAGTGAATGCAGAGCTGTAGGAGTTCCACAATACAAGGATGGAGTTAGGTGGATTTACTTTCGAGTAAGAAGTAACTCCGTGTCTGGCGAGAATGTTGTTTTCAAAATGTACGATAAAACAGAAGATAAAGAGTATTATCTTGCATCTGATGGAAACATAGAATTTGAGGCAAATAAAAGTCTTGGATTTCCTTCTTCTCCAATCACTCTGGTAAAGACAGTGCTTTATTCTGTTTCCGCTTCTTCTGTCAATGAATCTATGGGTTCTGCAACAGTGGAGAATTATGTGGGAGAAGCGCCAGAGAACAGTAATGTAATAGTAAAAGCAGCTCCTGCAATTGGACACTCTTTTGTGGAATGGACAAACAATGGGACGACTGTATCAACTGACAACCCATACACGTTCAAGATAACGGAAAACACGCATCTTGTTGCTAATTTCAAGGTTAATCAGTACACCATTACGTTCGATACAGATGGTGGTAGTGAGATTGCCCCTATTACTCAGGATTACAATAGTGCAGTGACAGCACCAACAGAACCTACCAAGACAGGTTACACTTTCGCAGGTTGGGATAAGGAGATTCCTACAACGATGCCAGCTGAGGACATCACCATCAAAGCGCTTTGGACAATCAACAAGTATATGCTGACCTACAAGGTAGATGGTGAAGTATATAAACAGTACGAAATAGAGTACAATGCTGCTATCACACCAGAAACTGAACCAACGAAAGAGGGCTATACCTTCTCTGGCTGGAGTGAGATTCCTGCAACAATGCCAGCAAATGACGTAGAGGTAAACGGTACATTCACAATCAATCAGTACAAGGTATCGTTTGTTGTTGATGGAGTAACTGTCAAAGAAGAAACTCTCAATTATGGTTCTTCTATCACGGTTCCTGATGATCCAACAAAGACAGGTCATACATTTACAGGATGGAATCCAGCAATTGATGCAACTGTTCCTGCTCACGATGTAACCTATGTGGCTCAGTTCTCTATCAATCAGTACACCATCACGTTCGATACAGATGGCGGTAACGAGATTGCACCAATCACTCAGAACTACAATACAGCAATCACTGCTCCTGCTAACCCAACCAAGACAGGTTATACGTTCGCTGGTTGGGATAAAGAGATTCCTACAACGATGCCAGCTGAGAATATTACCATCAAAGCGCTTTGGACAATCAACAAGTATATGTTGACCTACAAGGTAGATGGCGAAGTTTACAAGCAGTACGAAGTAGAGTATAACGCAACTATC
>CACZPB010000249.1 GCA_902782905.1 uncultured bacterium | reverse complement strand
TCATGTGTAAACAGAAAGGTCTATATAAAAGTGAAAAAACAATTACTTGCATCTTTACACGAAAAAGAGTTACAGCTGGCTAAATTAGAACAACATATTGATAAAAGTGATATTTGTGCAGATTTATATAATAAAGTTCTTATCGAAAAAGCTATTTTAAAAAAGCAGCTTGATGATTTAAAAAATAATTCTATTGCCGCAAGAATCCGCCATCTTATGCCTCGCAGAGGCGAGAAGTTAATTTGTGATTATTTTAGAAGCTAATATTATTTTGTAATTTCAACATATTTATTTATATATTTTTTTATCCCATGGCGTTTATATAGTTTAAGATTTTTGAAACAAATTGCTTTGCTATCCTTGCATACGATTGTTATTGAGCAATCTGTGGCATTTTTATTGATAATTGAATCAGGCGGATAGTTGAAAATTTTATCTGAGATTCTGAAATTATACGGATCAACGATAAGATATGCATTTTTATGCGTTATATATGTTGGCAAAAAAGGGTGCAGCGCTCTGATTGTTCTTGAAATCTCAGTTGAGGTTTGAATTGAAAAATCAAGCATCATTTCTTCGCCGGTTATAGCTGGAAAATACGTTGCATATTTTTCATTTTGGTTCACTGGGGTTAATATTTTTTGATCAAGGTCATTAAAAAATTCTGTGACAAGTTTTCTTGCGGTCGATACTGTCCTTTCCCGTAGTTCTTTTGAGGTGTCGTAATTATAAATTTTTACTTTTTCTTGTTTAAGAATTGCTCCTGCATCGTAGTCATCATTGACCAAATGTATTGTCACTCCTGAATATTCCTCCCCGTGCAGAATGGTCTGCATATAAGGGTTTGGCCCACGATATTTGGGGAGAAGCGACGGATGTATGTTTATTGTCGCTATTTTCGGAATATTATAGGTTTGATGAGTAAGACGCTCTTTCCATGTTCCTATTATGATGATGTCGACATTCATTGCAATCATTAATTTGCGAAAAGCATCTGAATTTGCTGACTTTAATCGGATTTGGCTTAATTTTAATTTCTTAATAAGCGTAATTTCAGGTGCTGGTTTAAAAAAATCTTCCATTGCAATTTTTAATTTTGATTTTGAAGTGTAATCATAGCGAAATACCCCGACAACTTCATGCCCTGCATCAAGAACACCCAATATAATATTGGCAAGCATTAAGCCTTTCCCTAAAATAACAACTCTCATATCGCAATTATAATACAAAAAGTGCGTACTTTTAACTGTACGCACTTTTTGTATTATAATAATAAATCTATTTTACGATTGTTGTTGCAAGTTTAACAAACTGTTCAAATGTAACAGGTTCATTTGTACGTTTATCTATTATTGGCTTTGTTTGAAGCATTTGTTCATATTCATCGTGCAGCTCTGCAATTGTCTTACGACTTACGTCAATTTTTTCGTCTGCAATATTTTCACGAACAGTCTGTTGTGCTTGTTTTAAATCTTCGTAATTCCTTGCCGCAACATTTGTTTTAACCCTCTGATGTCCAAACATGTGAGCAATCTGCGTTCCGATGATAAGCAACGGTGCAAGTTCTGCAGCCCCTTTTGCCATATCTCTTATCGGGGAAGGGAATTTTGAAATATATTCTGATGCTTTATTTAAAACTTTACTATTATTTAATGCAGATCTTACTTTTTTGATATATGGCATGACTTTTTTGTCATCGACTGAATTTATAACTTTCATCAATCCTTTAAAACCGTATTTATCAACAGCCGCCAAAACTCCAAAACCTGCTGCAAAAGTGGCAACCGAAGAAATTACAGGATTATTTTTGATGATATCGATTTTTTGAGCCAAATAGTCTTTTGTGTTCCATAATGCACTCAATGCAGCTAAGCCCGCAGCCCAGCTTGCGCTCACAAGACCGAATTTTGCTAATCTTAATGAACGAATATTTTGTTTACCGATTTGTGCAACAGCTTCAGGAGCAAAATCTCTTACTGCTGCCGATAAACCGCCTGCCAAAGGTAATGCAAAGAATAAGGTGTTGTCAATTGCCCGGTGTTTCCTGTCATTTACATCATCTGAGGCCTTAGCAAAAGCGATTTTTCTGAGATCTTTATCCTTTAAATTCGCAAATACATGCTCCTCCGGTGTCGCTTTAAATGCCATGTTATTGGCATTTGCACTTAATGAAACAGAATTAACCTGCATTTTTCACCTAAACCTTTCGCACTTAGATTAT
>CACZPB010000248.1 GCA_902782905.1 uncultured bacterium | reverse complement strand
GCAGAGATGAGTGCTGCCGTCGTAGCCCATCAGTACGGCTTCGACAAGCACATCAAGGATGATAGTGCTGCCTACCTGAAATCATGGTTGGGTAGTCTGAAAGAAGATCCTTCATTTCTGAAGACAACTCTTGATGACGTGAAGAAGGCCGCAAACTTTATCGGTCATAGGATTGAGGATATGCGTCTTGACGTAAGGGAGATACAGACAATAACTGTCGATGCCAATGAAGACGGCATTCCAGACATGGCCATTTCAGATGCTCTTGCCGACAAGAAGCAGGGGGAGAATGAGAGGGAGGTGGTGGAGGAAGTGGCAGCTAAAAATCCAGCTGTTCATAGGGGAAGATAGGTAATCCTCATATACTATCTATACATCAGAATTGACTCTACAAGGTTAGTGAATAAAATGCATCTTTCACAAGCCTTGTGGAGCCTTTTTGCTTGTTTCCTACGGCTAAATATTCTAATTTTGCAGCAAAAATGGTGAAACATGGAAGGATTAGTTATTGCTGCAATCATCATAGGTTTGGTTAACTTGTATCGTTACTACAAGCAGAATCAGACAGAAGAAGAAACTGATGAGGTTAAAAGTACCGAGTCTGAATCTTCAGCCATTTCTCAGTGTGCCACGCGAAAACTAGTGTTCCAAACTTTAAAGAAAATGGGATGTGAATATTCTGAAGAAGATGAATTAAGGATTCATCT
The DNA here is from genome assembly GCA_902782905.1 of uncultured bacterium. Taxonomy (GTDB): domain Bacteria; phylum Cyanobacteriota; class Vampirovibrionia; order Gastranaerophilales; family Gastranaerophilaceae; genus CAG-196. The sequence goes on along the minus strand of CACZPB010000248.1, from coordinate 5,492 downwards.
TACTTTCCAAGGCGAGACCTTCATCATAGATGCCAGTGACGACTGTCTATTCATCAATGTTTATGATCCATGGTGGCTTGACCTGCCTATGAATGGAGATATTGAGGATTTTGCCAGAATGCAGAAGGCTGTAAATATCGCCAATTGCAAGGGTACTTGTACAGTATTATACACCTATAATGATGAAGAAGGTCTTATTGGAGTTCATTCTAGAAAGAACATTATTTTTGTTCCCCAAATAACAGAACTGGATAAGTATTTGGCCAGCGTCTTTGATGTTTTTTTCAAGACACAAAGGCTTGTCCTGGCTGAGATGGATAAGCTGAAGAATCAAGAAGTCGTTAATCAAAGGTAAAATAAAAAGCTATAAGTATGAAACAGAAAGTGTATAATTTGATTATCCTCGATGAAAGCGGATCGATGCAAATGATTGCCAAACAGGCAGTCAGTGGATTAAATGAGACTCTTCAATCTATTGTAGCAGCCCAAAAAGAGCATGAAGATCAAGAACAATATGTGTCTTTTGTGACTTTTAACAGCACAAGAATTCACACAGTAATGAACCGTCAGAAGGTTGATGTGGATAAAGAAATAAAGTGGGATGACTTTTCACCAAATAGCTGTACACCTCTTTTTGATGCAATGGGTCAGTCTATTTGTGAACTTCGTAATAATGTCGGAAATGATGATGTCATATTAGTGACCATTATCACAGATGGAATGGAGAATGCTTCTAAGGAATACGATGGTATGGCCATCAAGAGACTGGTCTCTGACTTAAAGGAGAAAGGCTGGGTGTTTGTGTATATTGGTACTAATCAGGATGTGGATGCTGTAGCAGACAGTATGGGTATTCGTAGTAGAAGAAGCTTTGAGTATTCAGATACTGGAGCTGCAGACATGCTTTGTGAAGAGAGAAGCAGAAGGAGAAACTTCTATGGAAAGCTTGCAAGTCATGGAAAAGCCATACTCTGTGATGATTTTGATTTCTTTGAAGATGATAGGAAAGAAAAGCAGAAAGATAAAAAGGTCGAAACAACGAAAGAATTCGAAAAATGCGATGAGAGTAAAGAGGTATCTGGATTCTTTGGAAAAATCAAAAAACTGATACAAGTATAATACCTATGTCATATTATGTAGTTACAAAGAATCCGCCAATAGCCACTCAAATAAAGAATTTCCAAAACAAAAGGAGTGGAAAGGTTACTGAAGCCAGAAGGGACATTCAGCATCGTTTCGCTTGTCTTGACTGGAAAGACCAGAAGAAAATACTGAAATTATTCCTAGAATCTGGATTTACGGATCGTGATTGGGCATATTCGAAATTACTTAGGATTTGGGACGATTCTTTTACTGAAAAGGTTAAGACGCTATGGGATCAGTATCACGAGGACAAGTGTTCATGGGTTATCATCAGACATTTGCCAAAAGAGTTTCTTCTTGAAAGAATGCATGAACTTGACTATGACCGTAATTACTATTTTATATGCAGAAGACTATATAATTCCTCAGACTGGAAAATAGACAAGGGTCGTTTGTCAATACTAGATTGCCTTTCTTTGACTGAAGAGATGCAAACCTCTATGGATGACTCAGAAGCTCTTGATTATCTTTTTATGCTTGTTCATGATATGTGCGTGGGAGGACTTACGTTGGAACAAGTCAAATATTTAACTCGTGGTTGTGTCTTCTGCGCAACTAGTTTTTCTCCGATAAAGACTGCTCTCTATCATTTATATGGAATTGGCTGTCTCCAGGCTACTGCGGAATTTGAGAAATGGAATGAAATTATTCAGTTAAGGATTTTTGAAAGCAAGGAGTTTAAGGAAATCAATCAGACTCCTATGGATGATAGAACATATCAGTGTAGGATTTCTGGTCTTGGACTAGAATACATATATACTGCTCTTGATGAGAAATATAAAAAAGCGGATGACCCCCCAATTGAAGTCATGAGGAATCCGTTCCCCTATTATGCAATTGCTCCTAAAGAAGATAGTGAGGATTTGCCATTCTGATTTTGTAGAACTTAAACCAATTAAACATGAGTGATTTAGAGTACATTTTGAGGCAAGCAAAGAAATCCCATTTTAGTGGATGGGATGCCAAAGAACTAAGAAAGTGTGTTGACATGCTTCCAAATCTTTCACGTGAAGATCTTTTCAAACTATATAGAAGCAAATGGATAGATGATGGTAAAACCATCAAGGAAACCATCTTCAATGTATTGTTTGCAGATAGATTAGGCAAGCGTGAAGAACGAATTAAGGGATTGGAAACTCCAGAACTAATCGAGGAATATAAGGATAAACACAGTGGTAATGTCTCTCTTATTCGCAGTGAAATGCAAGAACGCTATAAAGCAGGCAGAGATTGTGTAGCCATTGCGGATGCTTTTCACAACTCGAATAAGAGCGATCATGAGTGGATTACCAAGCAAGAAAAGAAAGGAGAAGATGAAAAGAAACAGTAATATGGATAATGACTATTGAAGAAGTAATTGACAGAGCCGTTCAAACAAACCAATCTGTTGAGATTGAGTATTGTACACGTAATGGCAAGGTGTTTTCATGCGAGATAAGTAAAATCGCATATTCCCCTTATTATGGCGGTGCTTATATTCAGGCATATTGCTCAGATTGGGGTGTTGACCGTACTTTTAAGGTCAGCCGAATACTCAAAGTTAATGGTCATTCTTTCTCCCGGATTTTTTGGAATCAAATAGGTGATGACTTTAAAAAGATTTATTAGAGCGTTATTTTAAGTTGGATATCGGCAAAATATGGAATTAATACCGTAAATTTGCCACAAAAATTATACTGTCATGGAACTTGAAAGAAAATTGGAAGTCAAAATGCAGGAGAACATTCCAGAGTCTCCATATTCGAGCGCGGCCAAAGCGTTGGGGAATGCTTTGATTTCTGGTAACTTTGATGAATTTGAATCGTTGTTAAGCGAGGAAGTAGAAAATATCGTCTATTCAAAAGAAACTCACAAAGGAAAGAGCGCGACAACAGATTATTGGAGGGGATGGAGAATTCGTTATGTTGAAACGAATAAGGCCAAAAGTTTCGAGGTCGTCTTTAGCAATTACTATTCAAATGCGTGTCTTCTGATGGAAATGATGGTTGTAATGTTCTTAATAAAGGACAGCAAAATAGCCAAAATACTTATGATCCAGCGGCATTTGAATCCTATGATTTGTCATCATGACGATATTCTTGATTTCACTTTTGATTTGAAAAGCCTTGAGCGTTGCCTATCTGATTTAAGAGAGTCGAATGAAATATTTGAACCTGTAATTAAGGAAAATAGAATGCCGTGTCTTACATGCGGAAAACCTTCAGAAGAACTAGAGTGGCATAGTTCCCTTATCCAAGCCGGTATTCATGGCTATTCTTCAATTGTATCAGTTTGTCCCCACTGCCATAAGGTCGTTGAATATTATCCGGAGATGCGCACACGATACATAGAGCCTGTTGATCCTAAAGAGGCTAAATATCCGATTCCACATCGTCCCAAGAAGAAGGATTATAATCCAAAACTGTATGGTATAAGGAACTTTGAAGGAGGAGAACCGTTAAAGGGCACAAAATACGTTGAGGATCTTAGTGGAGAAATGCGCCAGGCAGCGGAAGAGTCCAACTGGTTCTTATTAAGTAATATGGGCAGGCAAGATTTTGAAAAAGTGAGGAAATGCTTCCTGACAGCCATAGATGATGGTATATATGAAGCGGCAAATAATCTTGGAGTTTTCTCCTATAACTTTGAGAGCAAAGCAGATGAAGGGAAAATGCTTCTAAGAAAGGCTGTTGATGGCGGATCTCATTATGCAATGCTGAACTTGTTCACCATCTTATGGACAGAAGAAAAGTATGACGAGGCAGGCAATCTTCTTGAAGAAGTGTATGAGAATCCCTCACCGTCTTTGAAATGCCTCTGGAACAAAGCATTCTTCCATTATATGGGTGAAGATTATACTCATAATCCCTTCAAAAAGAAAAGTATAGGTACTGCCAAAATGATTCTGAATATCATTTTGGACAAAGAAGGGAATTCTGCTTATGATGAAGAAAAGGACGTATTTAAAGCTGCAAAAGATTTTCTTGCATATATAGATGAAGGTAATATCTTTGCCTCTAAAGCAAAGGACTATCATTGGCGAATTAAGGTTAATCTGGACTCTTTGAAAAAGAAAGGCAATGATGCTGTATTCTATGACCTTGATGCTCTTTCATTAGAAGAAGGATACCACATGGGACTGAGGACAGCCGAACAGAGTGGTATGGGGGATGAATCAAACTTCTATGTGTATGACAAGAATAACCAAGAAGATAGAGACCTTTTAAAATACATTCATGTTGACGAAACCCCAATGGGTGCGTGGCAGATATATCTTTTAATGACATCTCCAACTCTGTTACCCACATTCTGGCATGGAGGCTATATTGAAAGAACGTTTATACTGAAAGGTGATGAGCTTTATGATGTCAAGGCTTTGAATAACTATGATCTGTCGGACCTTTTAAAACAAAAGATGCTTTATCCTGAAGTTGAATTTGAAATGAATTCGGATATAAAAACAGCACAGATTTATTGTTGTTATTGGAACGAGTGGGAAGGACTCGTTCGTGAGCATATTGAAATACAACTACAGAACGGAAAAGTGACTTCTTATGAGGAGAAAGGTAAGTTTGTTATTTACAAGTATCATTGTGGCATATACTTTTAATGAAAGAGAATCAAATGGAGCATATTAGCAATATTATTGATGAAGTCATACAGCAGGAAATTACTCCAATCAAGTCTGGGATTAAGTTCCTTGATGAAACGTTAGGAGGCTATTATCCTGGGGAAATGACGACCATATGTGGAGATATCAACTCTGGGAAAACAGCAATTATCATCGCACAGATAAATCACTTGGCTGTTGACCAGCACATTCCTACTCTCCTTGTCTTGAACAACATGACTATTGAGAGTTATCTGTCTTGTATGGCGGCATATTATTGTAACATTGAAGCAGATAATATTCATACCGTTTTGAAATCAGAGCAGTATAAGGATAAAATTAATGCATACTTAGAGTTACTTAAAGAAGCACCATTGTATGTTGTTAAAGCTCAATGGTACGAAAATAAACCCTTTTTTGACAAGTTAGAAGCATATATTGAAAAAATCGGGATCAAAATAGCCTTCTTTGATGAAATGTTGGTCTATTACAATCCATCAGGAGTAGAGTCTAACAATTTAATAAAAACAATAGCTCTAAGCCAGAACATTCCTATCGTTACAACCTGTTGCACATGGAGTGATAGAGAGGGAATAGAAGGAATTAAGCCGTTTTTACGCGACCTGTGCGAATATGGAGAGAGGCACGGAAATGATGTTGTTATAAGTATCACGAACTATGAACAATATCATATCTATCAAAATGAGCGAGGACAAGACTTACGTGGAATGAGGCTAATGGAGATATTAAAAGCTAAGGG
>CACZPB010000247.1 GCA_902782905.1 uncultured bacterium | reverse complement strand
CTAATATTTTTGTTTTTCGGGAAATGCGGTGGTATAATTATTGGATACTACAGATTTTATTGCAACTGGAGATGATTTTTATGGAAGAGAATATTGAAGAACTGACTAAAAAGGCTGAACAGGGGGATGTCGAGGCACAACTTGAAGTCGCTTATAATTATTATGATGGAAAATATGTAAAACAGGATTATAAAAAAGCGCTTTTTTGGTACACAAAAGCTGCCGCCCAGGGAGATGCAGATTCTCAATGCAATCTTGGTATCATGTACGAGAATGGACAAGGCGTGGAACAAGATTATGCGAAAGCTGCTTACTGGTATGAGAAAGCCACTGAACAGGGAAATGCAGGTGCTCAAAACAATCTTGGTTATATGTATGAAAAAGGACAAGGTGTAGAACAGAATTATAAAAAAGCTGTTTACTGGTACACAAAAGCCGGTGAACAGGAAAATGTCGTTGCTCAGTACAATCTTGGTTTCATGTATTACAATGGACATGGCGTAGAACAAAACTATGAAAGGGCTTTCTACTGGTATGAGAAAGCAGCTAATCAGGGAGATGCAGATGCTCAATGCAATCTTGGTATCATGTACGAGAATGAGAAAGGTGTGGAACAAGATTATAAGAAAGCTTTCTACTGGTATGAGAAAGCCGCTGAACAGGGAAATGCCGGTGCTCAAAACAATCTTGGTGTCATGTATGCAAATGGACAGGGTGTAGAACAGAATTATACAAAAGCTGCTTACTGGTATAAAAAAGCTGCTGAGCAAGGTGATTCCGAGTCACAATTCCAACTTGGTAAAATGTATTTCTGCGGTAAAGGCGTTAAGCAAAATTATTCAAAAGCTGTCAAATGGTGGACTAATGCCGCAGAGCAGAATGAACCTAGAGCTGTATTATGCCTTAGCCTTATGTATAGAAAAGGTGATGGCATAGAAAAGAATAGGGAAATTGCAGACTCATTACATGAAAAAGTTATCAATTCTCTTGATAGCAATGCAATAGATAATCTCATAGATATGTACAATGAATTCAGAAATCTAGAAAATGATACAGATGCAGGAAGACTAATTTTAACAGGTCGATCCTTCGAATATAGTAAAGAATATAAACAAGCAAAAAGATATTACGAAAGAGCTGCTTCTTTAGGAGATATACGTGCACGAATTAGTCTAGGTCTACTTTACCTAGAAGGAAATGGCGTAAAGAAAAATTATAAAAAAGCATTGGAATTGTTTAAAAATTCTACACAAGACTCATTTGCACAATGGTTAATTGGAACCATGTATGAAGAAGGTAAAGGTGTAGTCAAAGATTATAAACAAGCAAAAGAATGGTATGAAAAAGCCGCTTTAAAAGGTTCCATCGACGCATTGTGCAGTTTAGGTGAATTATATGCAAAAGGTCATGGTGTTGAAAAGGATTTTCAAAAAGCACGGGAATATTTTGAAAAAGCAGCTGAAAACGGTGATACAGCTGCACAATATAATCTTGGGTATATGTATTCTGCGGGAGAAGGAGTAAAACAAGATTACGAAAAAGCCGTTTATTGGTACACAAAAGCAGCAAATAAAGGAGATGCAGAAGCACAATCACAACTTGGCTGTTTATATAAATATCAACTTGGAGATTCTAAAAAAGCAAAAGAATACTTTGAGAAGGCTGCAGAACAGGATGATGCTATAGGGCAATTTCAATTGGCTTTAATGCAAGATGATGCTGAAATTGCGTTTCAGTTATTCGAAAAAGCCGCTCAACAAGGTCTCGCAAACGCTCAATGGTGGCTTGGTATTTGCTATCGTGATGGAAAAGGAACAGTACAGAACATTGCAGCTGCTATTGAATGGTATGAAAAGGCCGCAGCACAAGGCTCTACTTTGGCACAAGATAGTTTGGGTGATTTATATTTTGAAGGAAAATCAGTAGAGAAAGATTATCAAAAAGCATTTGAATGGTATGTAAAGGCTGGAAAAAAAGGAGACCAATCAGCCCTTACTAAACTTGCAAAAATGTTTTACCAAGGGGAGGGTGTAGAGCAAGATTTTAGTCTTGCATTTAAATTGTTCAAAACTAATAGAGTTTT
>CACZPB010000246.1 GCA_902782905.1 uncultured bacterium | reverse complement strand
TTGTAGTCGTATAGAACCATCGCAAAGCCCTTGGCAGAATGCTGTCTGATGAAAGGCTCGATGATGGAGAATGTCTTACCAGATCCAGGTGTACCGACTACCCAAGTTCCTCGGAACGGGTTTGTGATGTTCACCCAGCCTTTACGGAATTTTCCATTATAGTAATATCGCATAGGGATATTCACTGAATACTTGTTGTCTATCCGCTTCTCATTTTGTTCAAAGCTCTCGTTCTCGAAGTTGAACCGGTCTTTCATCAAACCTGTCTTCAGATGCTTGGAGATATTATCAAGGGCTGTATGAACGAAGAGCGTTCCAAAGATAGATGCCAGCATATATATCCAGATGTTTGCTCGGACAGCATAGAACCTTGCCGTCATGTTCCAACCATAGACCCATACGGACAATACCACCAATGCCAGTCCTACTGCCAATGGGAAATACACCATCTTCTGCGCATCGAACTCGATATGCTTCTTGTTCCTGGTTCCAATACAGGTGATGATAACCAAAAACAAGGTCACGAGCTTACTGTATATGAGATTGCCATGCCTGTAGATGGCAAACTGAGCCAGACGGTCGTGAAAGTCCAGCATCAGGTTTCCCATCGCTGCCAGTGTCTGGTATGGCATGGCATACACGAAGAACTCTATCAGCAGCGTGACGTATATCAGTGTACGGAATATCTTGTACACATTCTGCAATTCTTTTGTTTCTTCCATTTCGCTTGTTATTTATGTTTGGTGTTCTTGGCTGTCTTGGCACTCAGCATCCATCCCTCATGACAGATGAGAGCCACCTCCTTCCTTGAAGCTGGCGTGTAATGTCTGCCACTGATTTCATGCCAAAGATCCTCTATGGATGTATATCTGATATACTTGCACAGTAATCTCAGCTCCTTGTCGAGCTGACGGAGTTTCGGCCTGATGGTTTCCAGCACCTTCAGACGCTGTGCTTCCGTAGCCTTCCCTTTGGTGCTCATTACGAACTGCCGTATATCCAGTGCCACATTTGTACCCGTCTGTATGACCCGCATATAGATGTTGTTCTTTCTCGTGGAGAGGGCCACGGCAAAGGCATTCTCAGGATGGTTGCCGATTTCCCTGTTCAACCACTTGACAGTCCCGACAAGACTGTTCAGGTCATAATAGATGCCATATATCTCTGCGGCGTATGCCAACAGGTTATTGAAGGTGCTGATGTAGTCGTTGAACTCCTTTTGGAAGTCAGTGACGGCATCCACCTCCTGCCTCGTCCACAGATGGCCGGTTGTCTGGAGCAGTTGCACCTTGTACTGCGCGTTGAGTGCTTTCTTCTCCAATTCAGAAGCCACGTCGATGGCAGCAGCTCTTGCCGGGTCAATGCCTGCCCATGCACATCTTGGGATTGTCAGGGTCAGGAATAAAATGATGATTGTCTGTCTCATATCAATATCTGCTGATTGTCATTGTTACCTTGGCAGCCCGTTTCCACCTGTCAAGAGCCTGTCCTGCCACTTCCCTTGACCCGCGATGGGCGATACCTGCTGTTGCGTTGTTCCACACATCCTTCCAAGTATAATACGTGATACTGATAATCAGACCACGCAGTTTTTTGTTCAGGTAGGCCAGCTCATCGTTGGCAGACCATAGCACCTGTGTACGCTCTGCACCATTGAGCATATTCTTCGAGCCACCCTCTGCCACCATGTAGTTCAGTAGGTTATACACCTTCAGGAACTCGGCTGCCGTTTCCAGATACAGGTTGTTCATGGAGAACGTGGCAAACGCTCCTTCCGGGTTCTCGCCGATGGCCTTCTTGATCTGCCAGAGATACTGGAGAGTCTTGACACCCTCAGAGTATATTCCCATGGAAGCCTTCAGTGAAGTGCCATAACCCTGTGCAGTCTTCAGATAGGAGTTGTATTTCTTCTCCCATTTCTTCATCATGGTATATTCCGCACCGATGGAGTTCTGGAGGATGGCAATCTCCTGCTGGTTGCTTTTCTGGCTGTTGATGCCCTTGTTTATCACGGCATAACCCTCTGCGATGGCAGCTATGCACAAGGGGTTCGTCTCGACGACTCCTGCATAGACAGTGGTGGCACATGCTGCCAGTGCAGCACATGCCATTGTTCTCTTGATTTTATCAATT
>CACZPB010000245.1 GCA_902782905.1 uncultured bacterium | reverse complement strand
TTTTAGCAAAATCAACTACTCCTCCCATTAAATATATAATATTTTTCAAAATCTTAAATAATATATTTCATTAACATAACTATTTTTCAAAATAATATATTTCTTTAACATAACTATTTTTCACTTTCTATATAAATATATAAATAACAATAAATATAAAAATATAAAATGGATAAATTTAGTATCACAGGAGCAAAAGAAATTCTTAATTTTACAATTCCTCATATGAATAAAAACTTTGAAATAAATAATAATTTGATCAAAAAAGAAATAACTGAAAAAATATTAAAAAAACTTGAAAAAATATATGATAATTACATCAAATTAATAAAAGATAAAAATGATGAAAAAAAACTTGATGATTTTTTAAAAAAGAAGCCTTTAACTGATTTTGACGAGCTTTTAATACCTTTTATGATTATCCAAAGCGAAAAATTATATAAACAGACACCAAGAGTAATTCAAATAATATGTTTACTTTTTTATTTAGAAGGTTATGCTAATAAATATGGACTAATTTTAGAAGTCTTAACTGGAGAAGGAAAAACTTTAATTATTTCATTTTTGGCATTATATTTAGCCATTAAAGGAAATAAAGTTGATATTTTAACTAGCTCTCCTGTTTTAGCTGAAAGAGATTCAAAAGATCGAAAAAAATTTTATAAACGCTTTGGCATTAAATGTGATTTTTGTAGAAATGATTTTAAAACATTTAATGAAGATGATACACTTGAATGTTATAATGCTGATATAGTTTATGGAGATGGAATTAGCTTAATAGGAGATATTTTAAGATACGAATTCATGGGGAAAAAAGGAAGAGGAAAAAGACCTTTTGATTTTATTATTATTGATGAAATTGATAATATTTGTTTAGATAATTTAAGAAATATTATAGAATTAATCGATAATTTTCCAGGATTTAAATATTTAGAATATTTATATTTATTTATTTATAATAGTCTAAAAATGAAAATAGATGAATTTGAAAGAGAACATAAAGAAAAGTTCGAAGAAAAAATTGCGAAGGACAAAGAGAAAAAAAATATAATCATAAAAGAAGATGAAAAAGAGCGTAAGCGTAAAATAGATTTTAGTAAAAAATTAAAAGAAGAAGTTGAATCAATTATGTATAAAGTTAGTAAAAAAACAAGAAAATTTTTGAAAGAAAATCAAGCTAAAAATATTGATTCAGTTGATAAAATTTTAATTCCTCCTAATTGTCTTGATTTTATAGATGAAAGAATTGAACATTGGAGTAAAATGGCTTATGATGCCATGTATAATTTTAATATTGATAAACATTATATTATAATTAAAGATGAAATTCTTGGGTTTGATACAATAAAACCTATAGATTATGTAAATACAGGAGTGACTCTAAAAGATTCTGTATGGAGTGGATTACATCAATTTTTACAGATAAAAGAAGGATTAAGGTTAACGGAGGAAAATATTAATAGTTCATTTATGTCTTACTTATCATTTTTTAGAAAATATAAAATGATTAATGGAATTACTGGAACATTAGGCTCTAAAAAAACTCAGCAAACTATAAATAAATTATATAATATCAATTTATTAAAAATGCCTCCTTTTAAAACTAGACAACTATTAATTTTTGAGCCTAAAGTATATCATAGTGAAGAAGAATATAAAACTAAATTAGTAAATGAAATAATTAATTATTCTGTAGGTTTAAAAAGAGTAGTTTTAGTATTATTTGAATATATAGATGAAGTAAAAAATATGAAAAAATTTTTGGAAAAACAAAGAAATGAATTAAAATTAAAAGAAACAAAAATAATTTCTTATGAAAGAAGTGATATTCCCTTTAAAGATTTAGAAAAAGAAATGGAACCAAATACTATAATATTATCTACTAATTTATCAGGAAGAGGTACTGATATAAAATTAAATTCAGAAGTAAAAAAAAATGGAGGATTGCACGTAATAATAACTTTTATGCCTTATAATGAAAGAACCGAAAAACAAGCACAAGGAAGAGCTGGAAGATGCGGAGACAAAGGAAGTTCTATAACGTTTATTCATAGTAAAAACGATTATAAAACTCTTGAAAGTAGAAGAAATGCTTATGAACTTGATCAATATAAATTTTTAATTAATTTATATTCTTCTCAATTAGATTTGAATCAAAAATTTTTTGAAGAATTTTGTAAAAGATTAAAAGAAATAAAAAATAAAAATAAAATTTCAGAAAATATAATATCGGATTTGAAAGAAAGATGGAGTATGTTTATTTTAAAAAATAATATAGATTCATTTATGAATGATGATATTCATCCTAATCTTTCGGATTTAGTTTATAAATTGTATGAAAGAATTACGACAAAAAATTTTAATAATTTAATGAAAGAAATAAACTTAGATAATTTAGATAATTATAAATTTAATAATCTATTTTACCAAATGAAATCTAATTTAACAGATGATGATTATAAAAATGCTATTGAAAAAAGTCCAGAATTTAGTATTGGTGCATATTATAATCAAGCATATTATTATATAAAAAATAAAAATGAAAATTATAAAAATGTAGTCAAACATAATTTTGAAATACTTGAAAAAATATGT
>CACZPB010000244.1 GCA_902782905.1 uncultured bacterium | reverse complement strand
GATTCTTCTAACATTTGCCTTACAAAAAACGTTCCAACCTCAGGAAGAGAAAAAGTTCCCGTTCTTGAATCTATATCTTTTGGTTTGACTCCTAAAGCTTTCGTGGACGTAAAAAGAGACAAAACTGCGGGGTCACTTATATCAGATTTTTCAATTGGAATTCCTGTGAATTCTTCTAAATACTTATATATCGTCGGAACATCGTGCCCAAGTTCGTCAAGTTTACATATAGTATCGTGTATAGAATGGAAATCGAAGTGAGTTGTTATACTATCAGATGACTGGTCATTTGCAGGTTTTTGCACAGGACAAAAATCGTATATTTCCATATTCTTTGGAACAACTACCATTCCTCCAGGATGCTGACCTGTAGTTCTTTTTATTCCTGTGCATCCCAAAGCCAATCTTCTTTGTTCAGCTTTATTTATTTTTAAATTGTAATCCTCCATAACTTTTTTGACAAATCCCATTCCTGATTTTTCTGCTATAGTAGAAATTGTTCCTGCTTTGAAAACATTATCTTTTCCAAAAATTTTTTCAGTATATCTATGAGCATTAACCTGATATTCTCCCGAAAAATTCAAATCTATATCAGGAGCTTTGTCTCCTTCGAACCCAAGAAAAGTTTCGAACGGAATATCATTTCCATCTCGAAAATATTCAGTTCCACACAACGGACAATTTTTTTTCGGCAAATCAAATCCTGAGCCATAACTTCCATCAGTTATAAATTCACTATTTTGGCATTTCGGACACACGTAATGAGGAACCAAAGGATTCACTTCTGAAATTCCTGACATAGTTGCTACAAATGATGATCCAACTGAACCACGAGATCCAACTAAATATCCATTTCTCTCAGATTCTGCAACTAATTTCTGAGCTACCATATACAAAACTGCGTATCCATGCTTAATTATGGAATTTAACTCTTTGTTTAGCCTTTTTTCTACTATATCAGGAAGAGAATTTCCGTACTTTTTCTTGGTATTTTCTATAGTTATTCTTTTGAGTTCTTCCTCTGCTCCATCAATGTGAGGAGGATAAACTCCCTCAGGGATTGGAAGAATGTCATCATCTATCATATCAGATATTTTTTTTGGATTTTCCACTACTATTTCGAATGCTTTTTTTTCTCCCAGATATTTAAATTCTTCAAGCATTTCAGCTGTAGTCTTGAAATAAAGAGGAGCCTGATATTCCCCATCTTTGTATCCCTGAGCAAGCATAAGAGTTTTTCTATATTCTGAATCTTCAGGATTTAAAAAGTGGACATCTCCTGTCGCAACAACAGGAATTTGAAGCCTCTCCCCTATTTCAACTATTGTCTGGTTAAATTTTCTAAGTTGATCATCTCCTCCTGAAACACTTCCGTCTCTTGTAAGAAATGCATTATTTCCTATTGGTTGAATTTCAATATAATCATAAAATTTTGCAATTTTGCAAAGATCTTCCATAGGCATTCCTAAAACAACTGCTTTAAAGAGTTGACCTGATTCACACGCGCTTCCTATTAAAAGGCCATCTCTTAATTTTATGATTTCTGACTTTGGAATTTTCGGTTTTTTATAAAAGTAGTTGAGATGAGATTTGGAAACTAATTTATAAAGATTTTTCATTCCTTTTTGATTCTTAACCAAAATAGTCTGGTGATAAGAAGCTTTCTTTTTTATATCCGAATTGCTAAAGATATCTCCTAGATTTTTGCCTGAACAACCATCTTTTGATTTTAAATCTATCAATTTCAAAAAAATCAGAGCCAAAGTTCGTGCATCATCGTTTGCTCTGTGATGCGCAAATTCAGGAAGATTAAAATATTCAGCTACTGTAGATAATTTATAGTTCTTTATTACCTTGATGCTTGCTCTGCAAAGAGGAACAGTATCTATAGATTTAAAATTTAAATTTATATCGCATCTTTTCATTGCCGCCTTCAAAAAAGAAACATCAAAAACTGCGTTGTGAGCCACAAAAGCGTTTATATCTCCGCAATAATCAAAAAATTTTTCTAAAGCTTCTTTTTCGTTCGGAGCATTAACAACCATATTATCGTTTATTCCCGTTAAATCTGTTATTTTTTTTGGAATTTTCTTTCCAGGATTTACAAATGTACAAAATTCATCAACAATTTCGTTATTTACTATCCTAACTGCTCCGATTTCTATGATTCTCTCAGTCACAGCGCTAAATCCTGTAGTTTCAAGATCAAAACATATATACGAAGAACCTAACCCAACATCATTTATGTCAGAATTCAAATCTTCGGAATCATCAATGAAATAATTTTCTATTCCGTAAATAATCTTGAATTTTTTGTTTTGAGACTTCATTTTTTTAGCAATATTCATAGCATCAGGAAACGCTTGCACCACTCCGTGGTCAGTTATTGCAACAGCTTCGTGACCAAATTCAATAGCTCTATTTATTAACTCTTCAGCAGAATTCATGCCATCCATTGCAGACAT
>CACZPB010000243.1 GCA_902782905.1 uncultured bacterium | reverse complement strand
TAACAAAGAAAGCGAGAAAGATAATGATAACTAAAGCCAATTTAGAAGATGCCTTAAAATTATTGGGCTATATAAAGAATCAGAAAGTATACAGCAAACACTTCGTAGAGTCTGACTGTCTTATCTGTGTTGATTTTGACAATCAAAAGATCTCTTATCCTGAAGATAAGGGATTTAAAGTAAACGATACTACTACATGTAATTTTGAACATCCAGAAAACTTTGTTGTTTTGGAATGTGTAACAAGGTTATTGGATAAAGGGTATAGACCAGAGCATCTTGAACTTGAAAAAAGATGGACACTGGGACACGAGCAGAAATCGGGAAAAGCAGATATTTGCGTACATGATGTCAATGGAACAGATATGTTATGCATAATTGAATGTAAAACAGATGGCCCAGAGTATGCCAAAGAACTTGGTAATATGAATAGTGATGGAGGGCAGCTTTTTTCATACTGGCAACAAGAGAGAAGTGCTAAATGGTTGATTTTATATGCATCAACTATTGCTACGGGACAAATAGAATATACAACGGAAAGCGTTGATTGTAGTGATGATGCAAACATTCTTGAATTGGCAAAAAAAGATGAAAGCATTAGAGTTTATAAAGATGCACATACAGTTAATGAATTATTTGATGTTTGGAGTGAAACATATGAGAAACGTGTATGTGGGGATGTTGTTTTTAGAGATGACACAGTTAGTTATTCAATAGGTGTAAAGCCACTTAGAAAGAAGGATCTTATTGATTTCTCCGAAGATGATAAAATCGTAAACAACTTTGAGGAAATTCTAAGGCATAATAATGTATCAGACAAAGAAAACGCATTTAACAGGCTTATTGCTTTGTTTATTTGCAAGCTAGTTGATGAAATTCAAAAAGATGAGTCTGAGATTGTCGAGTTCCAGTACAAAGTTGGAACAGATACATATGAATCATTACAGGATAGATTGCAGAAATTGCATAAAGAGGGCATGGAGAAATTCATGCGAGAGAAAATCTTTTATATAGCAGATGATTATGCGGAAAAACTAGTTCAGCAGTATACCGGTCAGAAACGGACCAAAATGATAGCTGAATTAAAGAATACACTTCGGATTCTTAAATTTTATACGAATAATGATTTTGCGTTCAAAGATGTGCATAATGAAGAACTGTTTTATCAGAATGGTAAGATTCTTGTTGAAATGGTTCAGCTTTTTGAAAAATATAGAATTATCGGTTCTCAGAACTTGCAACTTCTTGGAGACTTGTTTGAGCAATTGCTTAACAAAGGCTTCAAGCAAAATGAAGGACAGTTTTTCACCCCTTTGCCGATTACGCGATTTATATGGAATAGCTTGCCTATAGAGAGAATTGTACGCAAGGAAAATAAAGTATATACGCCGCGAATCATAGATTATGCATGTGGTGCAGGGCATTTCTTGACGGAAGGATTCGAAACAATCAACGATTATCTTGCAAAATGTTTTCCAGATATGAAAATTGATTATTCGTGGGTTGAGGAGAATCTTTACGGCATTGAAAAAGACTATAGATTAGCAAGAGTATCAAAAATCTCTCTGTTTATGCATGGGGCTGGTGACGGAAACATTATATTTGGAGACGGGTTAGAAAATTACGAAGAAAAGGGTGTGGTAGCACATGATTTTGATATATTAGTTGCTAATCCACCTTATTCGGTTGCCGCTTTTAAGCCGCATTTAAAGCTAAAAGAGAATGAATTATCATTGTTGGATGCGATATCAAATAACGGATCTGAGATAGAAACGCTCTTTGTGGAGAGAGTTGCGCAATTATTAAAGCCAAATGGAATAGCTGCAATTATTCTCCCGAGTAGCATTTTAAGCAAGGACGGAGATAGTTTTTCTGGAGCAAGGAGTATATTGCTTGAAAACTTTAAGATTCGTGCTGTTGTTTCTATGGGTGGGAAAACCTTTGGTGCGACTGGAACAAATACCAGTATTCTTTTCTTGGAAAAATTTGATGAACCACCTAAAAGGAGTGATTTAGTCACGGATAGCATAAATGCAATCTTTAATGGTGAGGAAAT
>CACZPB010000242.1 GCA_902782905.1 uncultured bacterium | reverse complement strand
GTTATATCATCAAGCTTTTCAATGAAGTGTTCATTGTCGGTAATATGGAGCCATGATTTTGTTGTAGCACTAAGGTTATTTATTAATTCAATAGGCTGGTTAAAAATTACCAATGTTGGAACATCTTTTACGTTTCTATTTTCAACGCCCAAGATCTTTAGTTCTTTCCTGACAATTGAGTGATTTATTCTAGCTTGTTGTAATACAGTCTTACGAGAACCGCCCTTAATTATCTTTCCATCACATTTCCATTCACCATTTTCTGTAGCAACAACTTGCCCACCATAGTTCTTAAATTCAATAGCAATAATGGCATCCTTTTTAATAAACAGAGCATCTAATTCGCATCCGATGTTGTAATTACCAGCAAACACGCAGAAATCGTTCGAGTTCTCATAATGAGCCTTTAATTGCTCACAAAGAAAACGAAATTGTTCTCTTTCTGCTGTATTGTCGTAATTTCCGACCCTAAATGCTAATAAACCGCCCATATTTATTCAATTTACTGGTTACAAAGATAATACTTTTTGACTTAAATCATGAATTCTCTCCCGAAAATTAGAAATCTATAACAAAAACGGTATTTTCACTCCTTCTTAACAAACACAAGTTTTTTTATTTCATTTATCAAATCTTTATGTGTCTCTAAAAGTTCTTCTAAACGAGAAAGCTTAGCCTGCTTCTGGATAATTTCTATATTGAGTTCCTCTATCTTAATATCCTTTTTTAGACATTCCTTTAGAAAATCAACTTCATTCTGAGATGTGCAGGTTTCAACTAACCTCGCATATGAAAGAAATAATTTGTAAAATGGCAAATAGTCTATCGAGGGTGCACCATTATATTCTAAGTGTAAACCATTGTGACTGTATGTGCAATCATAATAGCCTCTTCCGCTATATCCTGCCCATGCTTGCCGCATATCTATTTTAAGTTCTCCGTTGTTAAATGGAGCATATTCAAAAGTATTGCCGTTATTATCGAAGTACAGCTGAATATTTTCAATATGCGTTTTAAACCCGGAACCGGATGTGAGAACGTATTCGACAACGGAAAAAATACACTCTTTGTCTAAAAGAAATGGCTGATTCGATGCTTCCACGCTATTGTCATCATAGACCCTAATGTAAAATACCAGTTCCACTTGCTTATTTGGATTGGTTTTAACCAAATAATCATAATACTCTAAAGCTTTATTTCTTTTATTCATATAATTTGTTTCAATTTTTGTTCAACTTTTGATTATATTATTGGTGAATCATAATTATTGGTAGTCTATTTTATCGACTGCATTATATACTGCACTCTTTGAAATACCAGTATTAACACATAAGAATTCTATATGCATATACCCATTAGTGTCAATGGTAGTTTTTATTAAAAATGTCACTTCTCCAGACTTCATTCTGGGTAATTGATCTAACCTTATCTTTACTAATTCTTCATTTTTGTTCGCTTCTGAAAAATTACCATATCGTATAATACAATCTACTGCTGTTTGATTGTCACAGCATGTTCTTGCATCGATAGTATTTGTACATGGTAATATTTGTCCTCCAGCAATAATCGGTTTTAGCTTATTATCTACAATCTCTAAGCTAATGCCTGCTTTCAGAATTGGCTTAGAGCGTTTGGTGTTTGTAATTACAGTATTTAATTTGGTTATTGATAGATTCTTCTTCAAATCGTCTATATCTGATACAGAATATGGTTTTAAAATATGAGCTTGTTCCATTGAATCGTATTCTTCCCTCATATCATCAAGGCTCTTTAAAAGCGTTTCTGAATCTATATCATTATAATTCATATGAGAGTATTGTTCAACAGGAACCAAACTATTCCACAACTTATCAAAATGCTCGTGAAAAGCATTGCAAACATTCTCTTCTGTTGTAGCTATAATATTCTCTGCATTTCTTAATTCTGCAGAATATGTCCAGTTATATGATCCAGTTACTAATAATGAATTATCAAACAGGCAGAATTTGTTGTGCATCAACAATTTTCGAGTATCCATAAATCTAATAGAGCCTCCTTTGTTTATGAAGAAAGAAAAATCCAACCCGTTGGGACCACAATTGATAATGTCATCAATAAGAATAACCGATACACGGACATTCCTATCCAAAGCAGACAACACTGCTTGAAATAAATCTCTATGAGTAAACCATGCAACAGCTATATAAATCTCCGAAACAGAAGTGTTTATATATTGTATGATGGTGGATTTTATTTGTGAAAAATATGCTTGTGTCATAGTCTTGCTTTATTTCGTTAATGAACTACATTTCAAACTAATAAGATATATTTTTAGGCTGCAATCTTGGAGGGCTCTTTTTCACCAATATGATATGTGTCCCCTATATATGACAATATCTTTTCCATAGTCATAGCCACCTGACCATCCCATTCACAAGCTATATCTGGATAGTAGTACAATATATGATATTCATTGCAATGCCAGGATAATTGCACTCCATTAGGCAAATATACATAGACTATGTATGAAGCATTCTTACCCGTTTTATAGCTGACGCCATACTTCCATCCTGCCTCATCCAGCAGATCTGGTAACTTTTCAAGAAGAATGACTTTTCTTTCGTAGATGACTTTTTTCAGATTATGCAATTTCTTAGCAGATAGATTTGCGAATTCTGTCTCAAGAAGCAGTAATACTATTTGAGCATTAATGTCAGAACTGTGTTTTACTAGGTATCTCATTCGTGACATAACCTTACGTAAACCAATTCCCAGTGCATCAGTCCTAAACATCTCAAGTTTTTCTAAATTAAGTATGTTCTGATTAGAGCTCTTTACACTTTG
>CACZPB010000241.1 GCA_902782905.1 uncultured bacterium | reverse complement strand
CCTATTGAGGAAATGGTCGTTTTAATCAACCAACTTACTCATGGTGATGTATTCGCTGTGTCAGAAATCTTCAGGAATAAAACAGACCTGAACTTTCTTAAACCAATGATGCAAAACCTCGATGAATATCGGAGGATTAAAGATGCTGCTTTAAATGCCAATGGTGTAATGGATGAAGACTTCAACCATATGCTTGAAACAACAAACGAGCAATTTAAACTCCTTAAAATCAATATGAAAGAGTTAGTCTTTCCGCATCTGCATAAACCGATTCAGATATTAAATGAATGGCTGACTAAAATTAATAAAAATCCTGCTCTTCAAAAAAGTTTATTTGCCGGAGTAGTCGGTTCAATCGGACTCGGTTTACTTTTGACAGCAGTCGGAACAGGAATAATTGTAATCGGTAAATTTGTCGGTGCATATGGTAAAGCTCTCGGAGTAATAAGAGCCGTTGCTCCAAAAGTTAAATTTGCGATAGCAGATGTGTTTCAGTTTTTGCAACTTAGAAGTACGAATATTAAGTTCTTAAACGGACAAGAGGGAATCTTCGACAGTTTAATCAAAGACATTGTAAAACTTGATACATCAATGCGTGAAAGTATCAAAAAAGGATTTTCAACCTTTATTACGAATATAAAGGAACTTCCGTCAAATACAATTAAATCCACACTTGCGTTTAAGGATTGGATTACTACAACTGCAAAAGGAATTCCGACAGCATTTCTTAACGGAATAAACGGATTAAAGAACGTATTTTTAGGTATTCCAAGTATGATTAAAAACGCTGTTATTGCGTTTAGAACATTCTCTTTAACACTTCTTACATCTCCTGTCGGTTGGATAGCTGTCGCAATTGGTGTTGCTGCTGTTTTGATTTACAAGTATTGGAAACCAATCACAGCATTCTTTAAAGGTGTATGGCAGGGATTAAAAGAGGGACTTCAACCTTTAATGCCGTTATTCAAAAGAATTGCTGAAGCAATATCCCCAATTCTAACACCTATAAAAGCACTTATTGATTGGATTAAAAAGATAATAAAACCGGTAGAGGACACAGGCGGTGCTGCCGAAAATATGGGTAAACGATTCGGTAAAGCAATTGCGGATATTATTATAAAATTTACTGAACTAATAGCAAAGGTTTTTGAGTTTGGTAAAAAAATAGGCGATATGCTCGCAGACGGAATCCTATCAAAACGTGGAAGAACGCAAAACGCAATAGAACAACACGCACAAATAGTAAGAGACCACTTGCCTCACTCCCCTGCAAAAACAGGACCCTTAAAAGATTTACACAAAGTAAAAATTATCGAAACTGTTGCTTCTACAATGAAACCTCAACCGCTTATTACTGCTATGAGTAAATCATTAGAAGTAATCTCAAATCCGAGTTTCAAAGCAACACCCAAATTTAATATTGCTCCGATTCCGCAATTAAAAGTTTTGCCGAAACCTCCGGAAGTTATAACAACAACTGTTAAACCAAAACAATTACAAAAAGCAGAATCACAGCAGAAACAAAATCAAAACCATTCATCAACTGTCATAAATTATAATCCGACAATTTATTTAACAGGCAATGAATCAAAAGAAGAATTTAAACAGCTTTTAAAAGAGCATAAAAACGAGATTTTGAGAATGGTAAAAGCTGAAGAAGAAAGAAAAGAAAGAGTCAAATACTAATGTTTGCACAACTCGGAGACATAAAATTTGAACTTATTACATACTTTAACGGATTAAATGAAACCACATCATACAATTACGTTGAACATCAGCGAATTGAAAATAAACCCCTCTTGCAGTTTTTAGGCAAGAATCTTCAGGAAGAAGAAATCAATTTGAACTTTCACAAAACATTTTGTGTTCCGGAAGACGAACTCAAAAAATTAAAAACAGCATCAGACAAAGCATCTCCCCTAAAATTCATAAAAGGCAATGGCGAATACGTTGGTATATTTGTCGTTGAAGAGATAAAACAAACAACCGAGCAAGCAAGTCCCGAAGGCGATTTAGTATCCGTTCAAATAGCTGTCAGACTTCGGGAATATGCAGGACAAGTTAAAGAAGAAAAGAATACTCAGAAAGGATTTAAGAAAAAAGCGTGACCGAATATTATTCATACGTTACGAAAGATAATGACCGATGGGATTTAATCTCTAATCAGTTTTATAACACCCCGACACTTTATGAAGAGATTATAAAAGCGAATCCCACAGTAAAAGTTGTCCCCATTCTTCCCTCCGGCATCAAGTTAAAGATTCCGATTTTGGATCAGTCCGAAACAATAAAATTTGAACTTCCGCCATGGAAAAAATAAGCAAAAAAAAAGCAATCGTTGAGGTCGAATGCTTATACCTGATTTTAAAATGAAATTTATTGCATGCTCATGCTACTTGAGTTTCCCATGACATGCAACATGTTAAGACAAATATTTACAAACCCCGAAAGTGAAAAATGTTAGTTCCGATTTTTGAATTATTCTACGAAAAGAAAAATATCACAAAAGATGTTTCGCCATATGTGACACGTTTGGAGTACACCGACTATGAACACGGGCAGTCTGATGAATTAGAGATTACCTTTGAAGACTCCGACAAACAATGGCAGTCCTCTTGGTTACCTACAAAGGGCGATTCTCTTCGTGCATATTTAGGTTATGAGGCAGAGAAACTATTAAACTGCGGTACGTTTGAGATTGACGAATTAGAATATTCTGCACCTCCTGATGAGATAACTGTAAAAGGTCTTGCGACAGGAATTAAGAAACCACTCAGACAAAAGAATTCTACAGGATATGAAAACAAAACACTTAAACAAATTGCAAAAGAAGTTGCAGACCGACAGGGATTAACTTTAGTCGGGAATATTGAAGATATAAAAGTCGATAGAATCACACAGGACAAAGAACGTGATTTGACTTTCCTTACAAAGCTTGCCGAACAATACGGATACATCTTCAAAGTCGCAGAGGGTAATCTTGTCTTTTATAATGTCCGAGAATTAAAAACTGCAAAGACTTCTCAAATCTTCAATAAAACGGATTTATTGAATATCAGCTTAAGAGAGAAAACCAGTCAGAAATATAAATCGGTTCAAGTTTCGTATTTTGACCCGAAGAAAAAGAAAACTTTGACGGCATCTGCTAAAAATGAAAGTGTCGTAAAAGGAGACACATTAAAAATTACGACAAGATGCACAAGTAAAAAGCAAGCACTTGTTCAGGCAAAAGCAGCACTCGGAAAGTCTGACACAAAAATTGAAGGTTCACTTGAATTTGTCGGTAATCCGTATTTAATTGCCGGATTAAATATTGAACTGAAAGGTGTCGGACATTTTTCGGGCAGATATCACATTATCCAAGCAAGACACGTTTTGGATAGGATAAGCGGATACAAAACATACTGCGAGGTTGAATCATGTTAAGATTCGGAATTGTTTCTCAAATAGATGCGATAAATGTTCTTGCACGAGTTAACTTTGGCGATGATGACTCGACTTCGTTTTGGCTTCCGGTTATGCAGACAAAAACATTAAAGGACAAGTTCTATGTAATGCCCGATGTAGGCGAACAAGTTGTCTGCTTAATGGATGAAAACTCTGAAGACGGAGTAATCTTGGGAGCAATTTATTCATCTGAAGATAAACCGAAACTGCAAAGCGAAAAAGAAATGGGAATCAATCTCGACTGCGAAGCCTCTATTCACGCAAATAAAGAAGAGAAAACACTTACAGTTGTTTTTCAAAAAATGAAATTAATCGGTGACATT
>CACZPB010000240.1 GCA_902782905.1 uncultured bacterium | reverse complement strand
GCAATTTTTGTGGCAATTCTGTTTGCGATGCTTCTCATGGTGCATCATCAATAAGAAAATTTATCCCTATTGATATCAGCAGTAATTTTAATAGCAATGCAATTTGGGGAAAAGGTGATAGTTGGGATGACTTTGCAACGCAAGTCACTGATAGAAGAAAAGGCGTCGATGGAGCGTACGCTTTTTATACCAATTCAAACCATAACAGTAATGGTATGCCTGATGATGGAAGAGCAACAATCGGCGGCATTCCTTTTAATTTTCATTCTCAAAATGGCGATGATTGTATAAAATTATGTCCGGCTCTCAACCAAACTACTCATGATGTAAATATTGGCGGCATTAAAGTTAAAAATATTTATATTATTGGGACTGCAGGTGCAATAAATACAGGTTATACTTCAGAAGCGGAAGTTAAAATTTATGATAAAAGTAATAATGAAATAACAAAATATGCACAAAAATTAGATGTGTATGACTGGTATGACCAAACAACATTGGACAATGTTAAAGGTAAAGAACGAAGTTCAATTGTAGATTATAAAAGATATGGTGACAGAGCAGTAAACGGTGATTATATTTATTCTAATGCTTGTGTACAATGTTGGAGGTTAAATAAATTTTCTGATAGTGACACAACATTTGATAATGAAGAAATCGGGAAAATTAATGTTACTTTTAATGGAAATAAAACTAAAAAAACAGATGGAAGTTCAAGTATTGGTCCTGAATGCTGTTTTACAATCTTCGCTGTAACTGCCGAAGTTAAATACGATGACAATATTAAGATCAGCGATGTTAAACACAATAGTTTTAAAATTGCGTGTGAAACAGAAGGCGAGAAAAAAGTTAAAATTACTACGACTGAAGGCCTTAATAGCGAGGGTATGACAACCGTAAGGCTTCCATATACCCAAATAGTAGCCGAAGGAATAAATTATTGCACAATTTATGATCCAGATAAAAATGCGTATTATTATTTCGCAATAACGACTAAAAAATCATTAAAACTTGTGGTTCAAACTCATTCTAACTTAGTTTATAATGGAGCAGCACAAAAGTTAGTAACCGAAGTTCAGACTTTAAACGCAGAAGGCAATCCTCGACCTGAAGATGAAAATACGTTATTAAAAGCGAATATTTATTTGAGAATAATAAATGTCCCAGGAACACCGATACGCGACACGGGCTGGCATAACTTAAACTATTTAGCAAATTTAACTGCTACCAATGCCGGAACTTATAACGTCAATTACTATATTGATGAAGATGAGCTTATTGATTACGAATTAGTTAAATCTTACGCAACAATTGTTAATATTAATATAAATTAATCCAATGTTTTTCTCTCATAGATCCATTTTTTAATTTTTCTTTTCGTCCACATTTTTGACACTTCTTCTTCTCTATCACACTCCGTATTTTATACCATCTATTCACTTTTAGCAGTGGTTCCTAGAGAATTTACATCTAAATCCAGCGAAAATGAATTCATGGAAATATGGGAAGGAAAAACTTTGGAAGGTAGTTAGTTCTTTGGCCAAGAAACAAAGGAGAAGGATAATTTTGAAATTTTATTACTAATTAAAAACTTATCAAATTGCAAAAATCAAGAAATACAATGAAAGGCGTATCAAATCTACACTTTCAAAAGCATTGAAAAATTTAAGAGTATAAATTATCAAAAAAATGAAAAAAATTCAATTTTTTTAAAAAAATGGGACCCTTTTTAATGTTTTCAACGCTCTAGTATATAGAGGGAGTTTTTTCCGGCTCTAAAGAACCTTGAAAATTGAATAAAACCAAACTTAGTTACATTTAAAGATATTCCTGCCCAGTCACAGTCGGAGCATGCAGCAAGATGAGAACTTGTGAGGCGTCAAAGGCAATGAGGGTAGCTCGGAGAGATCCTCGGAGACGTTCCATATCACCCAAAAATACCAATATTTTTGGGACCCGGACACGTGCGATGCTGAATTTTTCAACAGGCTGAGTTTGGAAGCTAAAGTCAAAAATGGAGGATATTATGTGTGACAATCATAATTCGGAAACCGTTTTCTTTAATAATCAACTGGAATTTAAAGAAAATAAAGCCACTTATGTCATTGAAGCCCATTATGATGACAAAATGGAAGATTTAGTTACTAAAATCAAAAAATTGATTAAATATGAATGCAATAAATC
>CACZPB010000239.1 GCA_902782905.1 uncultured bacterium | reverse complement strand
TTTCAATTGCTGATTTGACATCTTTAGATCGTATAAGTTTTGAGATATTGTAGATGTTTTGTTCATTTTCTTTTCCTACTGAGAAATCGTTTATTAACTGCTCGGAAATTTCCGGGCTATCCGAAGTTATGCAAATTTTTTCCATTGTTTCTCTTATGAGACTTAGATTGTTTCCGCATTTGTTGCATAAAATTTTTGCATTTTCTTCGCTCAAGAGTTTATCAAAATTTTTTGCCCACAAAATTGCCTGCTTTTTGGATGAAATCGAATCGCATTTAAATTCTAAAAAATCTGCTATTTTTGACAATTCATTTAAAAACTTAGAATAAACTACGTTTTTTTTATCGTCTTTTCGTAGTGTGTCGTAAATTATTAAGTTACAAAATTCAGGAATTTTACGAAGAATATCTAAAAATTTTTCACAAAAATCTTTGGTCATACTACTTAACTCCGAATTGGTTATTAGTATGTTTTTTTTGTTTCCTAAAATTGGATAAGTATCAATGGTTTGTTCTAAAAGAGCCAAATCTAATTTTTCTTCGTCAAAAACAGAGACATTTTCGAGATTTTCATCAGACAATTTGAAAATTTTATTTATAATTTTTTTTGCTAAAAGAACATCGTCTCCGTAAAAATAATAAAGATTTTTCACAGTTTTTTCTCTAATATTTTTACTTATTGCGGATAAACTAATTTTTGCCAAAACTTACACCTTCCTATATATTTGATAATTTTTATCAGTACAATTTATCGATATATCGTTGAAATTAGAAACGTAATTTTTATATTTTGAAATTTTATTGCAATTGAATCTCGAAAAGAATGAATTGTCTGCAAGTATTACGTCTTTGAAATTAATTTTACTAAAATTATTCGGAATTTTGAATGCTAAAAATATATCACACGATTTCAAATTATCAGGCAGATTTTTCGCATCTCCTCCGTCAAAACAAACTAAAATTATAGTATTTAACAATCGAATTTTCGCCCAGAACTTATTTTTCAATTTGAAATAAAACATTTGCATTTGTTTTTCATAGGCACTAATTTTAAAGAAATTTTCTTGCTTTAAAACAATTTCTGAACTATCTTCGTTTAAATAATCTCGATTTTCACTTTCGTCTTGTGAAAAAATTATTTTGTTTTTTGCATTCGAAACCACAATCCTGTTCGAAAAATTTGAACAGACGACATCTAATTTATATGAATTTTTATTTTTGACTTGATACGATATTGAACCTATTTCTAAAAAGATGAAGAAGCAAAACGCTATTTTAAGCATATCTTTTCTCAAATTTCCGAATATGAAAGAGACGAAAATCAGTATAAATAAACAAGCAACAGAAAATGGAATGAAAGAATAGTCTATATTTATGCAACAATGTGACAATTTTTCTACTAAAAATAATATTAGTTTAGATATTGAATTTGCAAGTTCTGAAATAAGATTTACGACTATGGTTTCTTTTGTGATAAATGAAATAATGAACGAAAACATTAAGATGTAAATTTGAAATGAGATCAGAAAATTTGAGATTAAAAAGACCAAAGAAATAGATTTGAAATATAACGAAATCACTGGGAAAACTGAAATTGTTCCTATGATTGAATCTGATGAAACTGTTATAAGATAATCTAAAAATTTGCTAGAATTAAATTTCAAGTTTAGTTTTTTGTAAAGATATTTTTTCAATTTTGAGCTGAATAAAATTAAACAAATTGACGAAACAAAAGACATCCAAAGACCTATATCTAAACACGAATCAGGATTTAAAAATAATATGACTAATAATGCTATACTGAGAGAATTAATGGAGTCGTCTCTTTTAGAGAAAAATTTTGCAGCACAACTTATCATTATCATGATCCCTGATCTGACTACGGATGGAGTAAATCCTATCATTAACATGAAAAACGCCACAAAAAAGAAGCATATTATTTGAGATGCTTTCTTATTTATTTCAAATAAAGACAAAAAACTATTCAAAATTTGAGTTATTATAGCAAAGTGGAATCCCGAAACAGCCAAAAAGTGAAAAATTCCAGCTCTTTCGAACCAGATTTTCTCATTTTTTGTCAATTTGCTTCTATCACGAAAGAAAAGAGCTCGTAATAAACGAGCGCATTCAGGAGCAAAAACTCTGTCTATGTAATTTATAATTTTTTCTTTGAAATTCAGAAGATAATATCTAAAAGTTTTTTTAGTTTCCAAAGTTTCAATAGGTTGATAAAAAATTACCGAACCTGAAATGCTTATTCCTTGAGATTTCAGCCGCAGACAATTTGAAATATTGTTGTTATCAAAAAAATTGATTTTAGTCTTGAATTTTTGGAATAAACCCAAATTTAGATCATCTTTTGAAACAATTTTTGCTTTGAATTTTGGAAATTTAGCTCCCTTTACATCTTCAATTTGCACTAAATATTCGCAACGATTTTCACTATATACAGGCAAATCAACGACGTATCCTGTAACTATAGATGATTTTCCTTTCAGAGAGTTTATAAATGTATCTTTTTGATAAAATTTTACTAAAAAGACTAGACACGAAACAAAAGAAAAAACAGACGCAACTAAGAAAACATTGTTTTTAAAAATAAACCAAAATGTGAATATTAGCAACAAAAACATGCCTATTAGTATAAATGAGCAAAAAATAGGCAAAAAATTCAGATAAACAAGACAAAAAAGAAAAGAAATTCCTGCAATGAGAGCAGGATAGTGCAGTTTATCACCCTGGAGGCCATCCAAGAGATCTACCTCCTAAAATATGAAAATGCACATGCATAACACTTTGCCCAGCGTCTTCTCCGTTGTTGGAAACAAGTCTATAACTTTTCAAACCAACTTTAGATACTATCTTGGGAATGCTAGAAAATATATCGCTTATAAAATCAGCGTTCTCAGAGGAAACATCTGACAAAGATTCTATATGCAATTTTGGAATAACCAGCAAATGAACAGGAGCTTTAGGGTCAATATCAGGGAAACAACAGCATTTGTCAGTTTCATAAATCCATTTGCTCTTGTCATTTGATTTTAAAATATTACAAAAAATACAACTCATGGAATCTCCAACGGGTGGAGAAAAAATTCTCCACCTCTTGATTTTTTAGTCTCCAAGACCTTTCAGCATGTCTCCAACTTGAGAGAAAGAAGAACCTAATCTTCTCAAAGCTCCGGGGTCTTCAGAGTGCAAACGAGTAATCTCGTCTAACCCGGCAGCCAACATTTCAGTTTCGTTGTCATCAAGTTGAGAAACAGTATGTTTAGCTTCTTTGTACTGATCCAGCAAGGTGCTGAAATTATCGTCTGACAAATCAACCCCTCTTGAAGCATAAATAGACTTAACTGCAGTC
>CACZPB010000238.1 GCA_902782905.1 uncultured bacterium | reverse complement strand
CTACTTCGTCGGTGCTGCGCTGCCGCATCGTGGAACAGTGCACCGGCATTGCGTGGAATCACGTACGGTCAGGCGTGCTGTACGCACTTGACCAAGCTTTCGAAAGAAACGGCTAAGGTACTAGGTATTGATGCGAAGGGCGTAAGTGGGGGCACGCCTGGAGCGGATTCCGTCAAAAAGATACTCGGTAGTCTTCAGGCAATCGTCGAAGGCGTAAATGATTTTAGAAACAAGTTTGGGACAGGCCACGGCAAGAGCGCATCGTTTAAAGAGCCACCCGTACGCCATGCCAAGTTGGCGGTGGGTAGCGCGGTAACACTGGTTGAGTACTACTGGGAGACTTATGAGTGGAAGAAGGGGCTCGGGCAGATTAAGTGACTGACCTGTATCGTGGCTCTCGCACTCAATTGCGATATGGTGGTGTGTTTAGGAGTGTTATTCACAAGTACTATCTGTCCGAGGGGGACTATCGGTTGACAAAACAGGACTGTGGGAAAGGATTAATGATGGGTTCACTGCTTGTGCCCTCGATGAGAGAGGCTATCTTTGAATCGTCAACCGAAGAGCTAGGTGATGTTATAGCTGAAGTCGCAGAAGCTGGGCTTGACGCGCTATTGGAGGATGGAGTTATACAAAGGCTTCCCCTAATCGGCGCTGTCGTTTCGCTCTATAAGACAGGCCTGAGTATAAGAGAGCTCAGTTTCATTAAACAAACTGCAGTATTCATCGAATCGTTTAACGACGGGTCAATCGCCCAAGAGAAGCTCGATGCCCATAGAAAGAAGCTCGAGGATAATCCGAAGGAAGCCGATCGAGAACTCGAACGAGTAATGCTCCTTCTTGACCGCACCATTGATGCGAAGAGATCGAGGGTGCTGGGGAAGCTCTACGGTTCATATGTCAAGGGAGCTATCGAGTGGGAGGTGTTTGTCGAGCTGTCCGAGGTAAACTCAAGAATGTATGTCGAAGATTACGGTGACCTGCAACGCATTGGTTCGCACCCCATTAGTCAGCACGAGAAGGTTCCAGCACGAATGGAGTATAGGCTGCGCCGTCTCGAGTCGCAGGGGTTAGTTATGGAGCAACGGGCGAGGCTGTTTGGCGGAAACGTGCTAGAGACTCCCGATTCAGATGAGAGATTTATTCTATCTCCCTTGGGTGCTACGTTCTATAGTGTAATGGGACGAGACTGACATCTGTGATTGGAAAATAAGATGTGACAAGAGCTAGGTCAGCCATAGCGAAAAGATAGTTTGATAGACAATTTCAGTAGAACGAGGCGGAGGCTTACGAAGAATGCAGAGGACCAAGGTAGTACATCAAGCCTCACGAGATCAGTACGAAGCAGCTTTGATAGAGGCTTACGAGTGGGCGCTCGAAGAGGGCGGCATTATTATTTTTGACACTGTCGCCCGACGGAAGGAAGCCGGAAAGGTCATTGTTGCTCACAGAGGCAAGAAGCAAGTTAAAAGAGATGTCGAATCCGGAAAGCTGAGCGTTGGCGTAGCACGTGGCGAAAACTATATTCTGCGCGGACCCCGTATAGCTGTCTTCGATGGTACAGACACCGATATGAAGAGAATCGAAGCTCATTTTGAAGATGAGTGGGACGAAGAAGGCTATGCCGAGATTCGTTCTTTCACCAAAACATCTGATACGCATAAGGGTTGGACTCGCGCCTATAACCCAACTGTTATTGATCGAAGCTTGGAAGACTAACGTTTCTGTAGGTGTCATTTAGTAGCGCGTCTACCCCTGCGGTCCGACAGCTGTGTCTGACGTAGCCTAGAAATCCCCGTTGGGGCTACGGTGCAGGCAAGGGCAGCGATGGCTGCGAAGGTTGCGAGCCTGTTGAATACCTACGGACAGACAATGGATAACGTCGACCACGGTAAAAACCTCATGCATAAGCTCTTGCTTGAGGGTAGGCTAGCGGTTAAGCGAATCTGACCGAGCATCGAGTCGGTCTGTGCCCCGTTGCCCAGTTGAATGCTGGTACTTGAGCATAGCCTGAGCGGTGCTTGTTTTGAATGACGCGGCTTCTTTTACGAGTGTGTTCAAGCGGCTACCCAACAGTTGCAATGAGGTAAGCCCCATCTTCCCCGAATTCAATCAGACTGTCCCGTAGATTCTCCCGGGTGGTATTGCCGTAGAACTCACATGAAAGCCAGGAAGAGCGATCGTAGAGCGCGTCAATAGTTTCTGACCCCAATTCCGATCTTCTGACAAGATGACAGATGTCACGTAGACTTCCGACCTCAAGTGTATATGCCTCTATGGTCCGTTCTTCTCGGAAGAGTGCTATGCGCCACTCCATCTGGTTTTGATACTTCGTCTCTTTCACAAACATATCTGCAGTTAGCTCTGGTCTCCCGTCAGGAAATATCAAGTCAAGGCTCAAGGGTTCGTGCGTCTTCATCGCCATGGTGCGCTTTGCCTTACGGCCTCTGGGCGTCCGAGTTCTCTCGCGGTATTCCACGGGACCCATGACGCATTTGTAGCCAAGATCTTGGGCGGCGCTTTCAACTCTCCTTGTGAGCTCTAGAGGGTTATCGATGACGACAAGGTATTCGCCAAGGTCGAGCGTGTCTAGTGGTTCCGATACAGACGCCCCCATACCTTTGTCGGCAATACTTGCGACCTGCATCATGAAGCAGCATACGTTGCAGTATTGCATGCCTGCGGGGACTATTGATACATACTCGGCCTGGACTTCACTAAAGCTCTTTGAGAAACCTCCAAGCGCATCTGGTGGAACTTCTGCACACGCCCCCTCTGCATAGTCTGTCTGCTCGTTGTTGCCGTTGTTCCAAAAGAAGCCAAGCGTGCTCATGTAGAGGTGTCCGTCAAGGAAAGCTTCCGCCCACTGTTGCCTAGAGAAGCCGCGTGCTATCCGGACTTCTGGTCTTTGGAACTGCCAGCCCACTACAAAGGCGCTTCCCTCACCAAACACATCCTCATACTTCTGCATCACTCCTGTCTCGGGGTTGATGACGACGCTTGGTACACTGCGCGGAAGGTATTCTGCCATGTCAGCCTTTGTGTTGTTGACCATGCGTTCAAAGGGCGACAGCAAGCCATGCTGTCTCATTGCAGGAATCACCTTGGATAACGGTATAGTGTCCGTTCGAATGAACTCTCGAACAGTCATCAAGCCCGCGATATCGTCGACACTGCCAATATCCAACGTTATCGGCTGTGGTAGTCTGGTGGTCCTGAGCTGCGCACCATACGTTTGGTCCGAGCCATTGGTTTCGCAGAACAGGAATCTGAATTCTCGCTGCCAGCTGAAGCTTTCATCCTTACTGAACATGCTGATGAGGTGCTGAGGCGATGTAGGGTTGTAGTAGGTAACCTCATCTGCGAGAAATGTGCAGTTGCCAGAGAGACGTACGTTTAGTGCGCTTGCAAGCCTGAGAACGAAGGTGTTGAGATTGTAGATGACCACAGCATGACTACCGAGCTGCCTGAGTCTTTCATCAGGCGATTCCCAGCCTTTTCCATCCTCTTTAAGCACCAGCTTTGTCATTCTGAGAATCTTGAACTGGCGTGCATCATCATGATCTATATAGGCTACGATGCCCTGGTCGGTTTCGCTCAGTGTCGTTGCAGCTTCCAGCCAGTCGCAGCTTGTGCGGCTTGGGGAGGTTCCTCTCACTGTGTTCTTCTTCCCGCTCCAGATTCCTAGGCTATGGAGTGTTTCGAACGTCACCTTCCCAGACATGAATTCGATGGCGGCTTTGCGGTTGAGAATTGTTGCGAGAGTATAGGGTTGGTCAAACGGGTGCTTGTTAGCTGTGGTTCGCGTGGGCATGCGAGCTCCATGATGGTGGCATTGAGTGGTTAGCTGGTAATCTTAGCAGGATTCCTGCAAACTAGTACGTTATTGCGTACTAGCTATGATTAGGTGTTTGTACTTGAGTAGATGGTTGTTAGCGTCAGGCTATATCAACCCGGCACGCACGCGGAGTAGGTTTTGGACCGAATAGTTCACAGCGCAAACAGGTTATAGATGGGTGACGTGAACGTGGAGGAGCGGATGAAGAGGAGGCAGGGACAGCTGAGGCAAAGCGGTCACGTTAGTGATATCAGCGACAACTTGAACGATATGGACGGTCCATTCATTCGTGATGTGCCGGCCACTATGTGCCTATTTACAGGTTGCTTCCTATCGTTTTGCTTTCGCATCGGTTAAGCCGGTTTGCCTGCACGTTTCCTCTCGGGCACTGCCTCTCGCATAAGACCATATCTAATGGTATTGAAGCGGCAACAAACGCAAGCTATTCTCGGTAATCCGGAAAGGAATGGTCATATCGTAGTTGGTCGCGCCGGTCAACATAAAGGACAGGAGACGATTTGAATCGACTACATTTCACGATGCGCTGTAACGGCATATTGGGATGGTTTGACCATATCGCTGGGCGAGAATTCAACGTGCGGCACCAAAAGGAGGACAGTGTTGGACACTTCCGTTTTTCAAGATCCAGTAGTAATGCAGGGCTTGGCTAATATGGCCGTCTCCCTCAGTACGCTAGCAGCAAAAGGAACTGCTTCTGCGGTTGCGACCAGAGTAGCGTCGATTAAAGAGATGAAGAGCACGGAGGCTGTAAGAAATGCATATGAAGAGCTGATCAGCGAGTTGTTGGACGAGCGCGCAGAGGCTATACGAATTGCTCAAGCCTACAAAGATGAACTTGATAGGGTCCAGATTAGCGACGAGGATATCAAGAGTCTGAATTCTACGATTGGGAGGCTGCTCGATGCATTTGGCCTATCTTCCGAAGTGGGAGAGGGCGAAAACGGTCAGCAGCTGGATTCCCAGAGACTTGCAATTAACGCTCTGAAGCAGCTGATAAGCGCGGATACCTTGAGAACCATGCAGTTGCTTGGATTCAATTTCAAGGCGGCAATCGGACAGCCTCTAACCGAGCTCTGCGCAGCAAGGATTCGTCAGCTTGGTGATACGAAAGCTACCGTCGGTGGTAATAGAGGCAAGAATAGGGGCAAGTAGAGCACGCCAGCAGCATGAGGCAATTGAAGACAAATGAGTTGGTGAATTAACCGTATGGCAAGAGATATCGTCAAGATTGATCCCTATCAGGCCGCGTGTGAGCTGCCAAGGTTTGTCGAGCTACGAGAGCAAATAGGTATTTTCAAGCCTGTCGCCTACGTTGTTGGGGCTCTAACGGGAAGGCATTTAGGACGAGAAGCCTCCCAAATCGAAAGTCAGCTTGAACATTTGACAGATCTCATTGACAGCTTCTACGGGCTGCTAGGTGAGAGGAACTGGGTCCTACACGACTCTCTGAAGCTGCCGCTTATCGAGGAAATGGTCGAGCAAGGGCTGACTCCAGAGGAGTCGGAGAGAAGGCTTATAGAGCACTACAAGGACGAGGAGAACCTTGGATTCTATGTGATGAGAGTTGCCTACCGAAGTGATATGGCTGGGAGGAGCGAGCTAATCGAGAGAGCAGAGGCAGACTATCTTGCAGGTAGGTATGATGCTGTGACGCTCCGGCTCATAACGGTGCTTGATGGCTTCGTGAATGACTTCGACAAAAGCCAACGCTGCGGTTTGTCAGCGCGCGACCCTGGGGAGATGGTTGGCTTCGACTGCCTTGGTGGCCACTACCTTGGGCTTGCGCATGCGGTTGAGGTCTTCCGCAAGTCGTTCCACAAGCGTGTTGATGAAGAGGTGTACGAGGTCTATCGACATGGCATCGTGCACGGTCTAGTGGTCAACTACAACAACGACGTTGTAGCGAGCAAGGCGTGGAACTACCTCTTTGCGGTTTGTGACTGGGCAGATAGCTTTGCGAAGAAAAAGCAGGCTGAGGAACAGCCCAAGAAGTCGCTGGCCGAGTCAATCCGAGATCTTCGTGACGCCAAGAGGGTGCGCAGGATGCTCAGGTCCTGGAAAGCCCACACTGATTACCCGGATGAGAATGGGTGTGGTCCCGAGCCGTGGGACACAACCACGAGGTTTCTTGAAGCTATTCGATTGGGGCACGTATGGCATGTGGCG
Source organism: uncultured bacterium (assembly GCA_902782905.1). Taxonomy (GTDB): domain Bacteria; phylum Cyanobacteriota; class Vampirovibrionia; order Gastranaerophilales; family Gastranaerophilaceae; genus CAG-196. The sequence goes on along the minus strand of CACZPB010000238.1, from coordinate 3,152 downwards.
GAGATACTGTGTTGGCCCGGTGATAGCCCAAACGACTACATCGAGATGGCTAAGGAGTACGTCTCTCAGGGTTTTGAAGGATGGAGTATCGAGCGAGTTGATCATCCGACGGCGGCGCTTGCTGACGTGCTTGTTAGGCTCATGTACCAGGGACAGGAATGGGAGACAAGATTGCATTGGACAAAGGTGGACGATAGCGGTCACCCCGCAGCGGAGTTCGAGGAAGGTAGATGGGTGATGGCTCCGGTTTGGCAGCATCTCGATAATGGCAATTGTCGGCTGCGTTGATAGGTCGGCTTGTTTGAATGGATGCTTGGTCAATTACCGCGTGTCAAGTGATCCTTCATTCCTTGTGGGTGAAGGACCGTGCACTGATAACCCGGCTCCAATTACGCCAGCATTTTTCAATGAATGAATACATGCCGACGAAGAAATTTTGCATCATCTTTCATATTTGGAGTATTCTTGACGAAAGAGGACAAAAGACGCAATAATCATGGTAAGTTGGAGGTTTACCATGCTTATAGACTTCAGTTTCGCCAACCATAAGAGCTACAGAGATCCTCAGCAGTTCAGCATGACCTTAGCCCATGCGGATGACACCGTCTTTGATTCATGGGGAATGCCAGAGGTGGCTACCGTTGCGGCTGTTTATGGTGCAAATGCCTCTGGAAAGAGTGCATTCCTCGATGCTCTGACCTACATTCCCCGCCTGCTGTATCGTGGCCTTGATCTGCGTCGTAAGAATAACGGTACGGGGCGTACGCCTTTCTTGCTCGACACGGCAAGTAGAACAGATACATCGGACTACCTCTACACGTTCATTGCATCTGACGGAAAGAAGTACCTCTATGAGGTGTCGCTGGATGATGAGGAGGTCCTCTACGAGTCGCTCAAGGTGTTTACGACGGGTAACCGAACGGCAAAGCTCTTCGAACGTGTGATCGACAGTGACGGTGACGTTAAAGTGACGTTTGGCAGACTGTTCGTTGGCCAAAAGAGGATGATGAGCTCGCAACTCAGAGGCGACAGGCTGCTTCTTGGAATTGCTGGCTCCAGTGGTGCCACCGCAGTCATTCCTGCATTTGACGAGCTCGTGGGTATACGCCTCTATCCCGCCTCGGGCTTTACTAGCGAACTTCGCAGGATTGCAGTAGACATGCAGGCATCTCCGGGTAGGGCGGAAGCCTTGTCAACGTTGGTTGGAAGCTCCAGTCTCGGAATCGAGTCTATTAAGGTAGACAGAAAGCTTCGTGAGGCTATTGAGCGATGTCTGGAGCATCCTTCGAGTGAGGAAGCCCTCCTTTATCGCAACATCGTGCGTGGGCTGTCTTACATTACCATGCCTGATCTTCCAGAGGAGGATCGCGACGACGACGTGGACGAGATGGCACGCTCACTTGTGGATTTTGGGGACTACCCGCTGCTCTTTTTACACGTCGGTGCAGACGGCTCAGAAGCGTATTTAGGTGAGGACAGCGAGTCTCGTGGTACTCAGGCGGCGCTCGCCTTCCTCTCCCTTGCGCTCGACAAATTGGCAAAGCCTACGGTTACGCTTGTGGACGAGATTGATACGAGCTTGCATCCGACGTATGTGGAGCAGCTGGTGGGACTCTTCACGGACCCTCGCACAAATCCGCATCAGTCACAGCTCATATTCACGACACACGACATCACCTTGATTACACGCTCCGGTGCGGATGAGCGGCCCCTGTCGCGCGATCAGGTTTGGATTGCTGCGAAGGAGAAAAACGGCGTATCGACGCTGTATCCCATAACGTCATTCAAGCATGTGCGCAAAGACGAGAACCTTGGGCGGAACTACCTGCATGGCGTGTATGGTGGGCTCCCCACTCCTCTGCTGCACGAATCCTTTGCTGCGGCCTTAGACTTGATTCGCGATGATTCGGCGGAGGCAAGCGATGTCTAGGAGCGGGAAGCGTCGGAGGCTGGCACGCGGTAGGGTTCAGGCGACGAGGAATAAGACGCCACGGTACCTTGTGGTTACCAACGGCGAGCTGACTGAGATGGACTACTTCAGATTCCGAAATACTGAGCTTGGGAGCGCTGCCATTCTGGTTCCGAGGTTCAAGAATGCACATCCCGCCGCTTTGGCTGACTACGCCTGGCGCTTGAACGAGAATGAAGCGAGAGGAGACGGGGGAGATGGGTTTGCCGGGACGTTCGTGGTGACAGACGTTGACGACTTTACGGTTGAGCAGTTTCGAGAAGCGCAGAAGACATGCGATGACCATGGGTTCCAGCTTATTGTCAATAACCCATGCTTCGAAACGTGGCTTATCGATCACGCCGAAGTATGCCACGAGAGGACGACGCGCCGGGCTCAGGAGAGAGCTGTTCGCCTGGGGCTCGTGGGTGGCAGCGGCAACAAGGCTCTGAACACCAAACAGATCGTAGGCAAGGCGAGCGTGGCGATGGATAACGCGCGCAAGCACAATGGACGGGAGCGGCGTGATATGCGATTGGCGCTGAACTCACTTGACTTTGCGCCTTGGACGGACATGGTTCAGCTCATTACTGCAGTTTCTGGCAATGAGGCAGGTGCGGGGGCTGGCAGAGACAATTGAAACCGAGGTCAAGAATATTAGACCTTAGATGTTCTCTGGATGCATGAAGCTCGTCTCCTGCATTCATATGTGGGCAATACAAAAGATACGGTAAGCCTCCGTATTCATCGCCAACTGCTACAATAATCCGAGCTTCGGATACGACTGCCGCCGCCTGCTCAAGGACACCAAGTAACTGCTGGCGAACTATCCGCATGTGCTCCGCTCGTCGGCGTCTGCTGACTCACCATGAAGAGTAGCTCGGACAACTTCCGCGCGAGTTCGACTCAGGGCATCATGAAGTGCGTCAAGGCCAAGGGAATCCCGGTGGTAGTGTACGAGCCGACGCTGGAAGACCCAGAGTTCTTCGGATTCGAGGTAACGCACGACCCGGAGGGTTTCAAGCGCCGCGTGGACGTAATCGTTGCCAACCTGTTTTTGCAGCGACTTTACGCTCGCTGAGGTGGGCGATTTCATTTCCCGTACAACGCCATCCATGAGCACGTCCGCGCTCTTAACCTCCTTGCCGTCGATTCGAGGAAGGAATTCGACATCGTGGCCTGCCATGGCTAGGGCCTTTGCGGT
>CACZPB010000237.1 GCA_902782905.1 uncultured bacterium | reverse complement strand
TGCTGTAAGTAACTTCGATAGTAGCGTCATCTGCATATGCTTCTCTATTAATATACATATTCATATTAATGCTGTCTTCAATATCAAGATTGAATACATCTGCGATAGGAGCAAGAACGTTTGATGCATTCCACTCGTAACCCTCAGGAACACCGTCAACATCTGAGCCGATATTCTTAACAGTTGAGCCGTTCATATTGTTGTCAACGATGTTACCGTTAACGTTGCTGCCGTCAAGAGTAAGTTCAGCAGTAGCGCCTTCAGCAGAGTTGTCAATGTTTACATAACCGTTGATTGTTGAATTTGTAACTGTTACGTTAACGTCAGGATAAGCAGTGCTGTTGAATGAACCAACTGACATTACTCTTGTACCCAGTGATTCAGCAGCCAACTCGGCACTATAGCCAAGCCATGAGAAATCAGGAGCGCTTACAGTTGAACCTGTAATTGTAATGTCACCGTTGCAGTTGCTCATTGTCATCTGGTCGTAGAAGTTACCCTTCATGCTGACTGTCATATTGTCAAGAGTAAGGTCAGCATAGTTCTGAATAAGTCTTACAATTTTCTTTGACGAATCAGCAGTAGATGTAAGAGTACCGTTCTCAAAGGTAATGTCAGAATCCTTGAGGAGCTGCATACCAATAGTTTCAGTACCGTTAGAACCAACAGGCTTGTCGGTAATGTCTAATGTCTTGCCGTTAAAGTCGATTGTAAGGTCAGAGCCTGAACCGATGATAATACCGTTTGTTGTGCAATCCTGAAGAAGTTTGATTGTACCGTTTGCAACATAGGTCTTGTACTGATATGTCGGGTCTTTAGCATTGCTATGTGTAGCAGTTGTTACATCTGAGATAGCTGCAAGAGCGTCTTCAAATGTATCATACTTAGCACCGTTCACCTCTGCAACAGAGTGTGTATCTTCAGCAAGCGATGATGTGCCGTCGCCGTTGTCAACCCACTCGTAGCCTGCAGGAATACCGTCAACTGTTGAACTGTTGTTTGTAACAGTTGAGCCGTTCATTGACTTGTCAACGATGTTACCTTTAACGTCGCTGCCGTTAAGTGTAAGCGCTGCAGTACCGTTTTCACCTGTGTTGTCGATATTAACATAACCGTTGATTGTAGAATCAGTAACTGTTACGTTAACACCTGTGTAAGTGCTGAAGGTACCAACTGACATTGCTCTTGCACCCAGTGATTCAGCAGCCTGCTCGGCACTATAGTTAGCCCATGAGAAATCAGGAGCACTTACAGTTGAATCTGTAATTGTAATGTTACCGTTGCTGTTGCTCATCATCAGCTGATTCTTAAAGTTACCCCTCATGCCAACAGTCATATGGTCAAGAGTAAGGTTAGCATAGTTCTGAATCAGTCTCTGGATGTACTCTTTGTCAGTGCTTGCATATGTATATGTGCTTGTCAGAGTACCGTTCTTGAATGTAATATCAGAATCTTTAAGAAGCTGCATAGCAGAAGACTCTGTACCGTTTGAGCCAACAGGCTTTGCGTTAATATCAAGTGTCTTGCCGTTAAAGTCGATTGTAAGGTTTGAGCCTGAACCGATGATAACGCCGTTTGACGTAGTATCAGCAAGAAGTTTGATTGTACCGTTTGCAACATAGGTCTTGTACTGATATGTCGGGTCTTTAGCATTGCTGTGTGTAGCAGTTGTTACAGTTGAAATAGCTGCAAGAGCCTTTTCAAATGTATCATACTTAACACCGTTAACCTCTGCTACATACTGTGTAACTACACCGTTTGCGTCTTCAGCAGCACCTTCTGCAAGATATTTTGCAGGTACTGTGTAAGCTGTATCATTAGCATTCTTATATGTACCGCCGGAGATGTCAACAAGAGAAGGAGTAGTGGAAAGTAATACAAGGTTCTTGTCAGCGGGAACAGTGTAATCACCGCCTTTAATATCAACCTTTGCCTCTTTGCCGTCATCGGAGCAAGCACCGATTACACCGTTAGTTGAAGTACATGCAGAAGTAAATGTACCGTCTTCAACAGTAAGAGTAGATTTAACATCAGCCCAAAGAGCATAGTAATAGTTACCGGTTATGTTTGTGCTTGAACCCTTAACTGTTACATCAGCACCGAAGCAGTTAACACCGCCGGTAAGAACGAGGTTCTCAAGAACAACGTTTTCACTCTTATCGTTAACAACGTCCGTCTGCCAGTTACCATCCTCAGGATAAATAACTACAGCGTAAGAGTTTTTGTAATTTTTAGCCGTGTCATATTCACAAACCATATTACCATTTTTGATGGTGAAATTATCACCAACATATACAACGCTGTGGTTATAAGAAATGATAGTATTACCGTTCAGATCAACTGTTTTGTCCGAAAGGTCATAAGTTGTTCTAGTGAAACCGGGATATTCTCTGAAATCTATGTCGCCGGTAAGTTTAATGGTGTCGCCTGCGGATGCATTTGCTACTGCAGCCTCAAACGAAGCAACATCATTTACTTCTACTGTTGCTGCGAATACAGTGAAAGGCATCATTGATACAGCCATAAGAATT
>CACZPB010000236.1 GCA_902782905.1 uncultured bacterium | reverse complement strand
TTTTATTATTCTATTTAAATCAAAAAGGGCTGAAATGAAAAGAAAGCTTATTATTGCAATTTTAACTACAATTATTGCTATTCCTGCATTTTCACATACAACTTATGAAGTACCTGCGGGTTTTCCACATTATAAATTTAATATATACGATCAAGACGAAACCTGTAATATTGATGAAGCAAGCTGGACGTCAACTTATAATTTGACAAATAACCAAATGAGTGCCCTTTTTGACGCAGCTAAAAAATGGACAGAATATATCAATTTTAACCCGAACAATTTACCTGCTTATAATATATTTACATCAGATGATTTAAACGCTTATGCAATAAGCCCTTATGCAAAGGTCGAAGGCTCAGATTATTTATATACGTTGATTAATGCAATGATGACTAACAAAGAAATTATTCCAGAGGAGGGGGATGCTTTACCGAATGTTCACGGGGTAATTGAAGTAGGTTTGGGATTAATAGAAGAATATCCTAAATGGAGTAATTATGCCGGACCAACTACAATTTTCAAAGATTCTTTACCTGATATATATTCAACTATGATACACGAAATGTACCATTCTATCGGTCTTGCTTCTGAGACATCACAGTATTATGAGAAAGATGGAGATAAAAAATATTATTTTTCTAAGGATATAAATTCTCCGATTACGATTTGGGACAGTTATTTAAGAATATATAAAGGAGATGTTTCATCTTCATCAACATATAATCCTGAACTTGAAATTGCAGCAAATCGCGGGATGTCCTTGAAGATTGACCTTTTGGGCAGCGGAACATTTGATATTTTTAATTATACTCCTTATTTTGCCGGAAAAGAAACCCTGAAAGTGCTTACTGGTCTTAATAGTGATAATATTGAGGATTTAGAAGGGCATATAATGAGTAATGGCGGGTTAAGAAACTACTCTGACCGTTATAGTTCAGCGGGGTATCCTTTAGTTTTGGGGTTACCAGTTAATGTAATTAAAAAGTCCAAGCCGGAACTATCTCATATTGAACTTCGAAACAGTTTTATGTCGCATCAGGATTACCAAAACTGGGCAATACTTATGGAAGCCGAAATGGCTGTGCTTAAAGATTTGGGGTATGATGTTGATTTAAGAAAATATTTCGGTCAATCCTATTATCTTAATAATTTAATAGAGAATTTTACAAGAGGTTACGGCGGAATTTGGAACGGTACAACCTATTCAGGCAGAAGTACAATTGAAAATGGTATTGGTTTACACATATATGGCGATAACAATGTTATTACCCAATCATCAAATATATTGTCAGACGGAAATTATACAATTGGTGCAAGAATTGATGGCGTAAATAACAAATATACACTTAATGAAGGCTACACAATTGATACTGCCGGAAAATCAAGCATTGGTATTGCAACAATGTGGGGTAAAAACCATGAAATCAATCTAAAACAAAATTCTTCGGTAAAATCGACAGGAGAAAACGGTATTGCAGCTTCTTTTGATTTTGGTAAAAACGTAATGGGCGGGTTGCATGATGACAGGGGCTCATATTCAACTTACTCTAATTACATTGATGCAAATTTAAGACCTGAAGATGTCATAAAAGGTCCATTGGTTGAAAATTTTAATATAGAAGGTAACCTCGAAGGTAAAAAAGCTTCAATTTATATTTCTGAAAATGCACATGTAGAAAATATTAATATCAAAAACGGCTCAAGCATTAAGGGAGATATTATTTCCGAATGGAACTCAATAAAATCCGGAGCAAATATGTATGTTCAGGACAGTAACGGTCAATTTATTACAGGTGATGATTTAAGCAAAGTTTATTTTACTAATTTGAATTTTGGAGATGGATTAAATCCTTATGATGGAAGTTTTTCTGACAATATAAATGGCGCAAATAATTTGCTTAACACAATAAAGATGAATATTAACGGGACACTGAATTTCGGAAATACATCTGAAACAAAAAGAATTAATGTGTTTAGCATAGCAAATAACGGAACACTTAATCTTACCGGTAATACCGCAATAACAACTCAGGATAAAATAGCAGGTATTAGTGGCGACGGAACAATTAACGTTTCTGACGGTAAATCTTTAGAAACATTTAATGTGCTAAATATTGACAACACTTTGAACCTCAATTCCGGTGAACTTGATACAAGTAATATGACAAAGGAAAATATAACTATTAGTAAATTAGTTACTTCAGAAGGTTCAAAGCTTGATATTGATTTGGGTGATAAGTTTAATATAGCTGACACTTCAGGCAGCAGCGGAACAACAGTAATTTCAACGATTTATGCTGATGAAGAAGAAGTTTTGCAAATGAAAGAACTCGGAACGGATTACACAAAAACTTTATTCGCTGATAAAGCCCTAAATTTAGGAACTTCGGAAACTAATGTTTATTATGGCGGTAAAAAATATACTCTAGCACAGAGTGCCACAGGTAAAGATTTAATCGTTAATTCTATTTTAACGTCAAATGGTATTTCAGATGCTGCACAAGACCCAAAAGCCGCAAATTATATTGTTTCTCAAAGCGAACTTCAGGATGCTGACGGTGGTATCATAAAAGGAAAAATTTTTGAGGTGAGCGGTAATAATTTAAACTTTAACGGTCATAAGGGCTTGATTGTTAACGGCAGCGAAAATCCTCAAGGTACAACAATTAAAACTTCCACATACGGAGCTGTTGAAGGCGGTGCTAATAAAGGAACATATACCGTTCAAAATGGTGGATTGCTTAAATTTGCATCTGGTATAAACAATCCTAAAATTACAATTAACAGTGATAATAATGCAATATATTTGGATAATACTTCAAATGTTCAATTATTATCCGAAAAAGACTCTAAAATTAATATTGAAGGGAACATAGCAGGTGAAAGTTTTGATGATTCAAAAGTTTTTGCAGCGGGTGATACCGTAAGTCTTAACAAAATAAATAATGTATATTTGGATAGCAGAGTAAATAATCTTGAATTAAATGATCAAGTTTCTTATACCAAATTAAATGCCGCAAGCGGAAATATTTATGCAACAAAAGACTCTGTTCTTGCAGGCGGAACGAATGCTATTTCATTGAACGGTGCTGATATAAATTTACAAAACGGAGAAGCAACACCAATTGATTTATCAGGCTTGTATCTTAATGAAAATACAAATCTTAAGATAGACGTTGATATTATAAACAATAAAGCAGATACATTTACATTCAGTAATGAAGATAATGCTGTCGTCAATTACGGAACAATTACAATCAGTGATGTTAATTTTCCTAATATTAACGAACGTACAATATTAAAGGATGATGATTATGTAGTACCAATTATAAGTTCAATATATAAAAATACGGCACTAAAAAGATCCATAAATTTTGCATCACCAAACAGAAGTTTAATGACTCCGATTTTTAAATATAATACTGCTTATGGTACTTTAAACGACGGAAGTATCGGATTTGGACTATCAAAAGCCGGAAACGGAGGGTATGACAGTTTCAATCCTGCTGTTGTTGCAGCACCTGTTGCAGCTCAATTTGGCGGATATTTGAATCAATTAAATTCTTATGAACACGCCTTCCAAAATATGGATATGAGAATGCTTTTGACAAGAGAACAACGTCAGGCATATAAAATGGCAAATCGATATGCATCAACAGTTACGCCGACAGTATTTTCTCCGACATACATACCGGAAAATGATAAAGGAGCTTGGTTTAGACCATACGCAACTTTTGAAAAAGTTGATTTAAAAAACGGCCCGAAAGTTGAAAACATTTCTTACGGTTCGTACTTCGGCGGGGATTCTCCAATATATGAACTCAAAAGGGGATGGGATTTCCAATACTCTGTTTATGCCGGATATAACGGCTCTCACCAAAATTATAACGGTAACTCCATATACCAAAACGGCGGAACTCTCGGCGCAACAGGAATCTTCTATAAAGATAATTTCTTTACTGCATTGACTGCAAATGTTGGTGCTAGTGTAGCTGATACATCTACAATGTACGGTTCTGAAGACTTTCCAATGCTGATGGCGGGTGTTGCATCTAAAACCGGATACAATTGGGAACTTGCAAAAGGCAAATTTATAATTCAGCCAAGCTACTTGATGAGCTATACATTTGTTAACGCATTTGATTACAAGAATGCCGCAGGTGTAAATATCAGCTCTGATCCTTTGCATGCAATTAATATTGCTCCGGGGTTGAAATTTATAGGTAATTTGAAAAACGGATGGCAGCCATATATCAGCATGAGAATGGTTTGGAACATAATAGATAAAACTGACTTCCATGCAAATGACGTAGCATTACCGCAAATGAGTGTAAAACCATATTTCCAATACGGAGTTGGTATTCAAAAACGTTGGGGAGAAAGATTTACAGGATTTTTACAGGCGATGGTGCGCAACGGCGGAAGAAATGGTGTTGCTTTATCAGCAGGCTTCAGATGGGCTATAGGCAAAGATTAATTTAATCTTGTTCTGGGTGCTAAATCACAATTGCACTTTGGAAATGGAGTTCTTACTGCGACTCATATATTTTAGCGTTTTTGATAATCGGTAGCTATAGGCTTCATTATAGTCCGGCTTTTAGTATTAAGCATGTGGTTTTAGAGCACACTGCCGATTTTCAACCGACTTATTTTAATCTTGCAATTGCATGATTTACTATATCCGTTACGGAAGCACTTCCGACCCGACAATAAGCCCAGCCGCTCAGGCTGCGCAATCTTTTTAAAATACCGCTTTTTCTATTCAAATAATCCACACAGACATCCAGATATTCTGCATTAGTATGGTTGTCGTGCATAGAAGCCAATTTTATATCATATTTTTTACCCAATTCCTCAAGTTTAGGCAATTCTTCTTTAACGAGTTTTAATCCTTCACCATGTACTTTCGAATAATCCAATGCCTTGAAGCTTTTTGTATTGTAATTATTTGAAATTTGCATGAGCAATTATCTCCTTTTACAAGGAATAAAACACATAAAAAATTAATTTGCTATTTTATTTCAAATATTTCTATATTTTCGCGCTCAAATCATGTTGTTTTTAGTGATTATTAGAAATTAATATGAGCACCCAGTGCTGTTTGGAAAATATTATTCTTGTTTTCTCCATCAAAGCAGAATTCAGCAGTTCCTACTTTTGCATAAGCGCTAACATGTTTACTGAATTCATAGCTGAATTTTCCCTCAACGTATCTACAGAAGTTTTTGTCATTATCAACGGTTGTTCCTAATCCGACCTGACCTGTAAACTTTTTATTTTTTGCCATAAAGTTTACGTTAGCAACTAAATTATCGCTTGGTCTTTCTCCTTGGAGTACACTTCTTGAAACTTCTACCATACCCATTGTTCGAATTGTCCAACCGTTTCCATATGTGGCATGCTGTCCTGCATTTGCTCCCAATAACACGGTTGCACCTTCGCTTGTTCCGCCATCCTCTCTATCAACACTTATATTTGATATTTTACCGAACGGCTGTACATACCAGTAGTTCTTATTTTTTGTTACGTTTCTAAAGATTTGTCCGAATTTTATTCCATATTCTTTATTATTATCCGTATTATTAATAATAAGGTCTATGGATGAATTAGGCATAGGGTTTTTGCTGCCGTGTGCCTCTGCATCTTCAGGCTTGTAGAGATTGCTTTTTTTGCTGTCAACATAATTAACCTTACCATCAATAGCATCAATTTCTTCTTTTCTTGAATCTTTAGGGTTGTATTTATCCGGATCAAGATGTCCTGATGATTGCCCGATACCGATATCAACATTTGTTGTTGTATGAGTTGGCATTCCAGGAATTGCACATATTTCTTTTTGAAATATAGCATAAATTCCTGTAGTGTTCTCCATTGCGCCTGCGCTTATCTCAGTTTTCTATACTCCGTTATTGTTAATATGTATTGCACCAGCGCCACCTGTGAAATTTTTATATTTGTGCTTTAAATAACCGTAAACATTGTAATCAATATCTTTTTGAGAGTCGATTTCTTCACTGTGCATATAAGTAGCATTGAAAGTTCCGCCAAAAATAATTGATGTTTTTTCATTCTTGCTGCCCAACTGATTATCAGAGTACGCTTCTAAATTAAAATCAGAGGTATTATCTGTATTGTCTTTTGTAAATTTCGAACCTACAAAATTATTTGAGCTGAATCCTTTTTTAACTGTTGTCTCGAAATAGTTTCTTAACAACTTTCCATTTCCGCTGCCTTGGTCGTCGTTGCTGTCGAGCATTTCTCCGACATTTTCGCTGTGACCTTCAAGGCCAAATATATCTGATGAATCAATATCATCAAGGTCTATATTCTCATCAGTATCACCACTATTAGGGCTAGTACTGCCGTTTTCTTTATGAGCTGATTTCGCAAGTTCAGCAGACATCTCTAAAGCTAATCTTTTATCAATTGCGTTTGAAATTTCACCTGCCATGCTTGTGTTGTCATGAACTGCAGGCATCGCTTCTCTAATCCAAGCAGCACCATTTTTGTTTTCATCAGCTATTTTTTCTTTTTTTATATCTTTTGGCTGAGTTGTATTTTTAGGTTGTTGTTTTTTTCTTATAATAACGCAAGAATCTACATTCCCGCCATTATCACTGTCGCTATTTGAATCTGAAGAAAAAACTTTTATACCTGCCTTGTCCAGTGAAGCTTTTGCGTCATCCAGAATCTTGTTACAATATTCTCGATGCTTTTCCGCATAATTCTCTATTCCGCCTAAATATCCCATGCAAATTCTCCAAAATATCCCGATGTATTAATAAAGATTTTTTTTTCTAA
>CACZPB010000235.1 GCA_902782905.1 uncultured bacterium | reverse complement strand
CATTCCAGTTCACGACCCTTGTCGTGTCCTTTCAGCCTCTGCTCACTCCTCGCTCGAACCAAGGCAATGCTTTACGCATTGCAGGTTTAATTTAACACTAAGAATAAGATTAAATTAACTGTGAGATTGATATTCACTCCATTTTTTATTTATAATAACTCAATTTGATTTTTTGTTCAGGACTTAAAGATTTAATAACTGTGCGTTTTGGAGGTAATGTAGAAATATTTTCTTTTTTATTATTTTTTACAAATTTTATATCATCATCAATTTTAACTTTTTCAACATTTTTCGGCTTTCTTAATCTTACGATAGCATCAAAATCAGGTGAAAGACTCATTTCTATATGAAATCTTCCCCAACTTTGGGGAGCTTCATATTTATTTTTCATTAGCGGAAAACCCCAAGAAAGCCTTATAGATAGATCCCCAGGAAGGTTTATTCTCGTACCTAAACCAATACTTAATAATACGTCATCTTTATTGTAGCCCTCAGACCCTGTACCATTGCCCTTATACGGGAAAACCATTGCGTGGTCGCAGAACACAAATCCTTTTAAATAGTTTCCTATAAAATTCCTTGTTTTGTTTGTCTTCTTATCAACTCTTGTTCTTGGTGCAAGAGGGAATAAAAGTTCTCCGCTCAATAAATATCCGGAACGACCAATTAAAAGACCTTCTGAATAACCTCTTACTGTTGCAAGTCCTCCTGCAATAAATTGATCAGCATAAGGAACTACATTTTTGGGAATTACCTGATAACTTCCTCTTAATTGACCGACAACACCATGTCCGAAGTCGTGTAATCTTAATATCCCGCCCTCTATTTTTACATAATTTATATCTTTTTGGAATAATGGTGCAGCATAAGCTACACTTTGATTCAAATACCAAATTCCCCTTTTAGTATCATATCTGAAATTTAAGCCTGTTTTAGCTGTCGGAATCTTATCCGTATGTAAATCCACTCCGTCAAAGCTTGTTGTTGCTTGTTTGTATTCTAACGAAGTTATACTTGACAATTCCATATATGGTTTTCGAATAATAGGTTGATTGAAGTATATTGAATAATTTTGAGATCTGCTTTTGATATTAAATATACTGTAATCTCCGTAGCCTATTTTTGAATTACTTGATGAAAAAGAAAATCCTATTCGGCCGTCTTTTTTGTTTACCGGAATACTGTAATCAGCAAATGGTGTAACGGAATATCTTGAAGCGTAAGCTCCAAGTGTAAGTTTATCTCTCATCCCAAACAGGCTGTCATCTTGCAACATCAATCCGGCTCTGTATTTTCCGATAGTTTCACGACCTGCATTATCCATCAAAGCCGTTAAATGGAAAGGGGTTTTTTCGTGTGCAACAAGTTCTATATCTGTTGTCCCAAGTTTTTTAGCTCCGGGGTTTAAATTTCCTAATAAATCTACACCGTAATTATAACGATTAAACAGAGTCATATTCTGCTCAAGTTTTATGACATTAAAAATAGAATCTTTTTGGGAATCAATTCGGTCTTTTATGTATTTTGTACGAGTCCATCTATTGCCTGTTATGGTAATATCTCCAACTCTGCCTTCTAACAGTTCTATTTTTACGGTTTCATTTTCTATTGTTTGCTGCGGAATGTATGCTCTGGCAGTTACATAACCTTTATCAAGATATAATTTATTTATTCTGTTCGCTATTTCCTGTAACTGTTCAAAGGTAATATTTGTTTGTGTGTACTCTTCAATAATACTTTTTATTTCTTCCTCGGTTAAAATTTCAGACGGAGCAACCTCAATATTTTCAACATAAACCCCCTTTGTTGCATATTCATTTATATTTGCTTTTTCAACTTTTGCTTTTATTTTTTTCTTTTTCTTTACTTGTTCTTTTTTCGCATTATTTTCTTTGTACTGTTCAAAATCTTGTTGTTCCTGCTTTTCCATCTCAAATTTTCTGAGAGTATCCATATCGTGAGTGTTTAAAGATCCGGCAGGGACAAATACTGACGGATTAATATCTTGTGGTGCAGAAATTGCTGAACCACAAAATAAAATTAAATACATAATTGTCAAAAAAAATCTTCTTCTCATTCTCTAAAAAATTATATAATAAAAATTTATAATATTCTATACTACTAATGTAACAAATTATAATTTGGGGTTTAATTTTTTATCAATAAATGTTATAATAACTATATAGACAATAATCAGGAAGTAATTCTTTAAGAAGAAGTATATATAATATTTATGAATATATCAGAAAATAAAATAAGACAACGAATTATTGCGGGTGCTCTTATTATAAACTTTGTGTTTTATAATACATCACCTTTCGTCTTTGCGTCTGATATTACGGGTGTTACCCCTGTACAACAGGGAGGACAAAATGTTTATAATATTGAAGGTCAAAAATTTTCAGGTTCAACTCAATTCAGGCAGTACTCCAACTTTAACCTTACAGAAGGTGATATTGCAAACCTGATTTACAAAATCGGTTATGATAAATTCATAAACCTTGTAAATAATCAGGTCAATATAAACGGTATTTTAAATACAATGAGAGATAATAACTTCTATAACGGACATGCAATTTTTGTATCTCCGAACGGTGTTGTTATAGGGTCATCAGGTATTTTAAATGTTGGTTCTTTGTCGTTAATTACTCCTTCTCAAAATTCTTATAATGCGTTTTTAGATAAATATAATCAGCATATCAATGGTAGTTTGGATAGTTTATCAACCTACCAAGTCGGTGCTGAAAAATATAACTCATTATTAAAAGATTCAACTGGAAATATCGTTGTAAACGGAAAGATTTTAGCGAGAGGAGAAGTAAATCTTTACGGAAAAGAAATAAAAGTTGAAGGTACAAATAATTCTCATGCCGGTATTGTTTCTGGTTTGAAAGATACTAATACTGCATTTACGGATTACGATACGGCAAAAACCCTTTTTGACAGTTTAGTTTCTCATAATATAACAGACGGAACAACGTTTGATTTACAAAACGGTAAAATAGTCATTTTAGCCCAAAGTGACTCTAATGCAAAAATCGATGTTCAAAAATCGGATTTGGTTGCCTCAAATAAAATTGATATAAAGTCAAATGCCAAATATTCCGAACAAGAACACAAAGATTTGGTAAAATCGGAAATCAAAATTGAAGATTCAAATATAAAGTCAAAAGATGTTGAAATACAGGCACTTGCAACTAACGAAAAAATAATTTCAACTTTAAGTCCTGATTCTATTGCATTTATCAAAAATGCTGTTGTGGATTTATTTTCTCCTAATTACTCTCTAACAAGTCTTTGGGGTACATCAGGCGGAGCGGAGGCTAATGTTACAATTAAAAACGCCGTAATAGAAGCAACAAATGATGTTTCTGTATATGCGGAATCTACATCAAAAACAGAACAAAACATAAATTTATTATCACCTACTGCTATACTTCTTCTGAAAGATGCAATTGTAGGTAATGACGGCTCAATAGATACTACTCAAAGAGCAAATGCAAAGCTTTCCGAATATTTTTCGTCAGGCATTTTTAACGGCTTTGAAGGACCAAGAACTTCAAGCGTTGTTAATATACAACAAGGTACTCGAATTACGGCAGGACGGAATATTAACATAAATTCTTTTGCTGATTCTTCGCTAACCGCTACATCAACGCTTTTAGCTCAAGTTTTGCCTATAGGTATTTATGGTGTCGGTACCAGTACGGTATCAAAAGCTATTGTTAGTGACTCATTTTTAAATTCAACTGGAGATACTAATGTCGGAGCTTTATCTTTAAATACCAATAAGATTGTAATGTCTTCAGACAGCTTATTGTCTATGCCTGTTGAAGACGGAGCATTTGCAATTCTATTAAATAACACAACCAAAACAACAACTGAAGCAAAAGTTAATAATTCAGAGGTAAATGCAAGAGATTTAAACGTTGAAGCGGTAAATTTATCAAACAGTGATGTTAAAGTTGCAATGACAGCTTTGGTTGATAAAAATGTTCAAAATCAGGGAGATAGTGCAAATTCTGCAGTATCTTTAGTTGGAATATTAAATCGTTCAAGCAATAATGTAACGGCAGAAATTAATCAAGGTACAATTAATACAACAGAAGATGTTAATGTTTTGGCACAAAGCTTAAATATTAATAAAAATTCAGCGTCAGGAAAAATTCAGGATGCGAATGTTGTATCTCCGAGTGCTAAATTCTCTGATGCTAAGAAAAAATTGAAGGGTTTTCAAACAACATATTTAAACAGAAGCTTATTCTCCAGAGTAAAAGGGAAAACCGAAATTGAAGCAAGCGGAAACTCTTTGGTTCAAGCGGGAGGCGCACTAGTTTGGAGCGAAACAGCAAATAATGCCAATGCAAAAATTACTAATTCTACGGTTACAGCCGGTGAGGATGTTGATGTTCGTGCGAATACTATTGATTTAACTGCAAATAGTGCGCTTGCAGACTCAAACGGAAAGGCAAAAGTAGGCGTCGGACTCGGTGTTATTGTTAATGAAGAAGCAAATAACACCAACGCAATTATTGATAATTCTACAATATATGCTGATAATATAGATGTTTATTCGACCACAGAATTACCTATGAATCAGGGGGCT
>CACZPB010000234.1 GCA_902782905.1 uncultured bacterium | reverse complement strand
GTAGAAAATCTTAGGAAAATTGTTTTTGTATTAAATCTTTTTTGTATCTTTGCAGATGCATTGTGACTGCTGTCCAAGTCGTAAAGGCGAAAGGATGGCGTGAAGAGGTCATGGTGCAGGACATCGCGGGTAGAGATTTTCGTGACGAAGATTCTGATGAGGTTTACATCCAAATAGTCGGCAAAACTAGTTTGAAAACACGACCTCGCGGGATTGGGTTACGCCTTGATAGGCGTACCTTTTCCTTGTGTATCGTGTTAGGGCCTGTTTGCCGACGGCTCGGATGTAAGTATGCAAGGGGTGAGGGTGCGCTTTCTTTTTTCATTACATCAAAACCTCATTTACTCGTTTAGTGAATAATAGATTATATGTAAATGAAGACATGTTTAAAGTAATATGGGATCCAGCATATAATGGTGTGCGACTGACCATGTCGAGTAAAGGTGATGCGCTTAATGTGTCACCGCGGCCAGTATTTTGGGAAGAACTTGATTTATTGGGATTAAACAAACGTGGCTGGATATATCCTCATGTTGAAGAACCTCTATTGTGGGCATGTGACCGTAGGTACTATTATAAAGGGCAGTTTGTGTTAGAAGTTAAAGGTGGCAATGTTTTTGATGCACCTGAGGTTGTTCAGCAAGAGGGTTTTGAAATCCTGACACTTGAACTTGTTGACATGGAACGCTTGCGCTCTCGCAACGAGGACACTATGTTCATTATTGAGCATGAAGCTATGGATTTTATCAACCAAACATATCGTCGATATAAGAATATCCGCGAAGTTTCTCAAAAGAATCCAGATTTGGATTTCCAGCGACTTGCTTCTTCTCTTGAAAAGAAGACCAAAGAAGAACATGTTGTAATTAAGGAGGACTGCGATAGCTTCGATGTTATGCCATTGAGTAAAGCAGAAGAACAGGGCAAAACACCAATACTTTCCAGCAATACAGACATTTTCGTGACTTCGTTTAGCGGAGGAAAAGACTCGCAAGTTGTTCTTGATTTGGTGTCAAGAGTGGTTCCTGCAGAGGACTTTGTTGTTATTTATTCTGATACAGGGTATGAACTTCCTCCCTCTCTTGACTTATATAACAAAGTAAGAGATTATTATAGGCAGAAATATCCCAGTTTGAGATTTTATACGGCCAAAAATCACCAGCCTGTTTTGTATTATTGGGGTGAAATAGGAACACCTAGTAGAATTCATAGGTGGTGTTGTAGTATAATGAAATCCGCTCCATTAAGCAAACTGTTGAAAGAGATTGTAGGCAATGGAAAACAACCAAATGCTATCTTGTTTGATGGTGTTCGTGCAGAAGAAAGCCCAAGTCGCTCTTCTCGTTCAAGAATTGGTAAAAATGTTAAGCACAATAAAATAATTAATGTCAGTCCAATTCTTGAATGGAATGCTACAGAGATATATCTATACCTACTTCTTAATGGTCTTCCAATTAATGAAGCTTATAGGAAAGGGCTATCACGAGTTGGCTGTGTAATATGTCCTTACTCTTCAAGTTGGAGTGAAGACCTATGCGGTCAACTATATCCTGAGACATTGGCTCCATTCGTTAACAAAATACGAGAAGGTCTTGAGAAGAATAAAACTGCAGGAATAGAGAATTACATCCGTTCTGGCAGATGGAAAATGAGGGCAGGTGGGCGATATATACATACAAATGCAAATATTAACTTCATTAGTGTAGCACCAGATTTTAAAGCTATAATTACTGCACCCAAAGAAAACTTACTTATGTGGATGAGAGTGTTGGGTGAGATGAATATTCATCAAAAAGGAAATATCACAGAAATAGATTTAAATCACCACAAACAAATCTTCAAGTGTAGATTAAAAGAGGATGTTGATAGCCAACTTTTTGAAGTAAGTGGGATAGACCCCAAGGACGTGATTTTTATAAGCCATCTGAAAAAGGTCTGCTATAAGGCAACTTATTGTGTTCATTGTGAAGTGTGCGAAGTTGAATGCCCAACTGGTGCGTTATCTGTAGTTCCTCGAGTTTCAATAAACAAGGATAGATGTGTACACTGTATGAAATGTATTGATTTTGATGGTAAAGGATGTCACGCAGCAAGTTCAATAAGTACTTCTGATACAAGCATAATGACAAATCAAATAAAGAATTTGGCAAAAGGCTCGAAATCTGGTATCAATCGCTATAATGACGGAATGGGAATGCGAGGAACTTGGGTTGAGAAGTATTTCAATACATATGAAACGTTTTTTGACAATAATGAACACGGATTAAATCCTAAATATCAAATACCCCCATTTATCAATTGGCTTCGTGAAGCAAACATTCTTAATGCTGAAGACAAGAATATAAGTGAAATAGGTCGATATATGGCAAAAGCTTTCCAGTCAAAGTCCCAGATTGTGTGGGAGCTAATATATATAGGCTTGTGCGAGAACTCTGAAATTTGTACATGGTTTCACAGTGCTATTGATTTTAATCGAAACTATACTCGAGAGGAAATGGATCTAATTTTACAGGATTCTTATCCAGATCTTAAAGACAGAACTTTACGTAATCCGTTTAACTCTTTATTGAATACATTTAAAGAGAGTCCGCTCGGTTCTTCTATTCCTATTGGTGTACTGACCAAGGAACAAAACAAAGTAACGTTGGTTCGTCAGCCACACGAAGGGATTTCGCTTGTCACATTAGCATATTCCCTCTATCGTTACGCAGAACACAAGAAACGTTATTCTCTTAACGTTTCTGAGTTCTATGACGAGAATCAGACAGAAGGTGTCTATCGACAATTTGGCATCTCTAGAGAAACGTTAGAAAGTCTGTTGTTATCTCTGCAAGAGGAAGGGAACCATGTATTGCGAGCAGAGTTGAATATGGGACTTGACAATATTATTCTGCGCGAAGATCTTACTTCTGTAGATATTTTAAGATTGATGCTCTAATAACAATAACAAGATACTAAAAACAAACAAAGATATGGCTGCTAGATATTCAGACTACATCAAAATGCAGGATTTCCTGCCAGTCTATGATATGACTGATGAAACACCAGAAATGTGGCGAACTTTCATTCCCACAAAACAATTCTGCGATTTGTTAAGCAAGAGTGTGACTGCCATTACTTCGTCAGAAATAAGCAAGCGTCGTTCAATGTGGGTACGTGGAACTTTTGGTACAGGTAAGAGTCATGCAAGTAGTGTTATCCGTCACCTGTTGTGTGATCCCTCAACGGAAGTTGAGGACTATATTCAGAATCTTCCCAACGAGTCGCTAAGGGCAAATCTTTCTGCTATTAGAAAGAAAAAAACTTATTTCCCTGTAGTTCTGAAGGGCGTTGAAGGGGCTTATAATATTCCTCGTTTCTCTTTATCTATACAGAAACAGACTAAATTGGCATTAGCTGCTGCTGGTCATCAAGAGATTGTCGTTCAATCAGACTTTGACAAGGCAATTCGCTGGGTCGAAGGACACAAAACGCGTGTACCAGAATTGTTAGAGTTGAGTGATGAATTGTCTTCTGAGGCATCCACGTTTGAGAAACTATTAGCCAAACTTCAGGCTAACGACATCGATGTATTCTTGCATTTGGAAGAAGTATTAGCTGCTGATGATACCTATTTGACAAGTGATAGTATCAGCGATTGGCTTGTAGAAGTTGAAAAAAAGATTGAAGAAGCCGGTATAGCCAATGGTTTGATTATCTTCTGGGACGAGTTTACCAGTGTGATGGATACGTTGAAGAGTGACCGTATCAACGTATTGCAAAACATAGCGGAGAAGTCGCAGAATAACAACGTTTTCTTATATTTGATTTCTCATAGAACAGAAACTTCTAGTCTTGACACTAAGGGTAAGGATATTACAAAAATGAGTGACCGTTATGATAGTGTGGACTATCAAATGGACGAAATCTCAACGTATCTTATTTTACGTCATACTTTTACTATTTCTGATAAATCCAAACTGGCAATGACAGCATGGGAAGTGGCAAAGAATTTAAATAATAGTCTTTACGACTATCTATGTGAGAGTAATTCGCCTGAAGAGAAAGAGCATATCCACAGTCTGTTCCCGCTTCATCCCTATACCGCATTCCTTTGCTCTAAAATGTCGAATATTATGGGATCGGCCAATAGAAGCGTTTTGAAATTTATGAATGATGAACAGAATGGATTCAAAGGATTTATTGGTGACGAGAACAATTATGCCCAGAAGATGATGCTTACTGCTGACTGGCTGTGGGACTTTTTCTATTCTGAGTTTAATAACGATGCACGTTGTTCTGCATTTACTAATGTCTATATGGGCAATCTTGCCCGTGTAGAAAAGATGGGTGATGATTATGTGCGAGTATTTAAAGCAATTCTTCTGTTGAATGCGCTTGGCGTGAGATTTGACAAAAAGCAATCGCCAGAAAAGTATGCTCCTAATGAGAGGAATTTGTTGTTTATCTTCTCTGGTGATCGTTGTGAGGACAAGATGACAAAGATCCTTAATTGGTTGGATGAGAGTAGGATAATTGTAAGAGATATCTTTGGTGAGTTTAAAATTTCAGTATCATCTTATAATCCAGTTGAAATTAACCAAGAAAAGACAAAAGTTGGAGCCCAATATAAAATTGCAACAGAATACTTGGCATATAACCAAAAGTGTATTAATGAGTTTATATCTCTATTCTCTGTTGGCGAACGCCTTCTTCGCAAATGTGAGCCGCGGTTTTATTCGTGTGAAGACCAAGAAGCAGTATTACGTAGCAAGCTAAACAAATATACTCGTGAGAAACTCAATTATCTGCATATATGCGTTTTCTATGCAATTACTGATGAGTCAAGGGATATTATGGAGAACAGGGTTAAGGACTTCTCTGAAGAATTTGAAGACACCATATTTATAATTCCATCAGAAGTTTTCACTACAGCTGCCCAGAATCATTTTATTGATGCTGTTACCCAAGCAAATGTAAGTCGTTCGCACTTTAATACTGATGATGCGAGCCAATTTGAGAATGCTGCAAAAGAATATATTGCAAAATGGAAATCGCGGATGATGGGTGGTACGTACACATTATATTTTAAGGGTAAGCGTAGCTCTGAAGGTATTTTCAGCAATATATATAATGTTATCAACAAGAAGTTCAGTGTGCAAGTATTCCCTCATGGAATGGAAAGTGTCAAGGCATTGCAAAATGAGCCTGTAACTTTTTTTGCTAACAAGAACTTCAAGGCGCTTTCATTGCAGATGCTCCAGAAACGTACTCGTGATGAGTTATTGACATTTGGTGGTTCAAGTAGGCCCGCAAAAAAAATATTCTTAGATGGAGAGAATAATCTTATCAACGACACCTGCGAATTAACAGAAGAAGCTTTAGCTGGTGACTCATGGTTAGTGTCAATCTGCAAAGAAGTTGATAAATTAATTGCAGCTGCAAAGAAAAGATACGCAGATCGTTTCTCATTAAGTGACATATTGGAGCCACTCATCCGCGAACCATATGGACTGTTTGCAAATCAGGCAAACTATGTGGCTCTGTCTTATGCATTGCGTAAACATAAGGAAGACTTGTTCAACCCCAGTACATCACAACCTGTTGGTGATGAGAAACTGAATGATATGATTGAGATACTTCTCAAGATGTGGGACAATGGCAGCAGTGAGACCTGCAACAAACTATTGCTCCGTTTTGGCTCCGCAGAGGAACGTAATCTTACCAGCATGCTTGGAGAAATCTTCAATCTCAGTGTGGTGAAAGGAGTCAGCCTAAGTGATCTTAAGAGCCTGAACTATGCGAAATGGAGTATTACAGAATTTAGCAAACAGATAGCGAAATATCCTTTGTGGTCACTTTTGTACTGTAGCAAGATAAAGGAAAAAGAGGCATGTGCAGAGGCAATAAAGGATTTAATTAGCCTTTTCAACCAAGACAGTTATTCCTTGGATAAGATTAAGTCTCTGTATCATGAGATAAAAGAAGTTGGCCAGGTTGATCTTTATAAGTTATGTACTAATTCCTCAAACTATCAAGAAGGCTTTAAGAACTTTATAGAGGGCATTAAGGATGTTGAGCTCCAGCCAGAATGGTGGAATGAATTGGAAGAGGAACTAAGTCACTTGCAGTCTGAAATTGCTTTCCGTAGAGAAGAAGATGTGCGCTCAGCAGTGATGTCGTTCTATATTAATAAGATAAAGAAACCAGAACCCACGCATTCCCATAGTGGAATGGCTGCGGAACCTGAGCCGGCATCAGCATCTGTGCAGGTAAAACCAGATGATATCAAGATGGCAAAATCGTTGGTACGTGAGCAAACTATGCCAAGTATGATGTGGCAGAAAGTTATTATAGATTTAATAGAGGAACATCCAGAAGTGTCTCAATTCCTCATATCATATTTGGGAAGTTAATGTCATTTTGCTATGGATTCTGTAGAAAAGATAAAAGTATTTAAGTCCTTTGAGGATTTAACTCACGAGATTATCCATGACAGGGATACTGGTGATATGCTGGCACAGCGTTATGCTATCCGTTTTATTATGCTCAACAACTTCAACGAGTTTAAGAACTTGGCGAAGTTTATGGCTAACATTGGTGTCGAAGCCCTAGATCTCGAAACTTTAATTGACGAAGGCGAGGATGATACATGGATTACAAAAGACACATTAAAGTCTGCTATAAAATCATGTAACTCGTCAACTTTTGTTACTCCCTTCTCAGAACTGGTTCGGTTCTTTAACGATGATGACTTTAGGGGATTTTTTAATGAGATTATGTTACTAGAGGATATCCGACATCCCCAAAAACGCATCTATGTTCCATTGATAGGGTTACAGAATAGATTTTCAGACTTCCTAAACCACTTTGCACGCATTCAGGAAAGTGCTCCTATTTGGCGTTATGACGCAGAATCTCAGTCTGTAGAGGTGTTCTTTACCAAATACAAAGATTTTAAGTTGCCAAATGGAGATTCCCAGTGTCAATTAGATACGTTGAGGGATTGGCTAAAGTTCTGGAAAGTGCAAGCACCTCAGGAGCGCATAGTGTGTTGTTCTGTTCCTATTGCTGCCAAATTCAAATATTCGAAGCCAGACAACATTTTCAACTTTGTAAAGATAAACAGTCCTTATGAGTTTATGACTCAGTTCTTGGACCTATCATTTCCTTTTGATTATTTGGAAGATGACAAATCTTTCTGGGATGAGTTATTGAATAGTTTGAAAAACATTAATTTGTCATCGTTTAATTTCGAATCATTCACGCGCTCAATATTCAATAAAGTCACAATGACTGCAGCAGATATAATTGGGGAGTGGCTTAATTCGAATAACACCGTGTTCAAAAGATGGTTGCTGAAACAGTATGTATTGCACACATCTTTCAAGGACGAATATCCGTATGTAGCATTATGCATGGAAGGCATTTCAAATTTGAACGATGAAAATCAGTTACCTAATTATATAGCGACTCGCATTCTCTATGAAAATCCTAATAGTAAGAATAGAGAATCATTTGCAGAAGAACGTAGGAATATCATCATAAACAATCGAACCGTATTCCTTAATGCAATCACACAAAACGAACAAGAATGGCTATTTGAAAGGACGAAAGAACTTTTCAAGCAAAACCAAGACTTAAAAGCAGCTATTGATATGTGTACAGGTGTGTTCGACTTTGAAAAAATCTTGTTAATGGGTTGGTATATTCACAATTCCAAGAACAATATAATTATAAAAGCAGTTGAAGACATGTATCCCGAATTTGCTGCATATATTACAAATACTAAACCTTCACATTTCAGAATAGAAAACACTTGGTGCGTTGATTATATTGAAGAATACAAGAAAGCAAAACTTCTTGACAGATATACTGAAATAATAACTCATTATATTGCAGAGAAAAATGAATCGGCTAAAACGTTTTACAAGTGGTACTATGAATTTGAGAATTCGCACAGCTTGTTAGCTGAAGTAAGTAGTAATGCCATTTATAAACCAGACAAGGTGTATTGGATAGATGGTTTAGGGGTAGAGTTTTTGTCGTATATTCTCTATCTGATTGGCACTGAGCAGAGTAATATGAAAGTAATTCGTTCGCAGATTAGTCGTTCAGACGTACCTTCTTCTACTTTTCATAATAGATTTGAAGGCGATAGTATCGTTAAGTTTGGTGCTTTAGACGAATTAGGCCATGATTCACATTTATATAAATATCTTTATACTTTAAAGGACGAGCTCAATGTTCTTAAAGAAATAGTCCATGAGATTATAGGGAACAGCAAGAAGCAGTCTTGCACAATTGCCATCGTTTCTGATCATGGATTAAGTTGTCTATCTCGCAAAGCTCCATCAAAGAAATACGATGGGAAGTTTGAGCACGAGGGACGCTATATAAAGACAAATCAAGAAGCTTTGTCAGACCCAGACTATTTGGTTCACAAAAATGAGACTGATGGAGAGTATTACAAGGTTGCATTTACCCATTCGTCATTGTCTAAGGCTCCGACGCATCAGGTGCATGGGGGGTGCACACCCGAGGAAGTGTTAGTGCCATTTATTCTCCTGTCAAACAAAAACATCCCAGGTAACATCAAGTACGAGATTAAGCTATCACCTGATGATGTAATGCTTTCTAACCCTGCAGTTTCTTTGACAGTGATTCCAGAACCCTCAGGAGTTATGCTGACATGTGAAGGCAATACTTACAATATGGATAGAGTTGGTACTCAATGGACCACACTTCTACAAAACATTACAGAAGGAACTCATAGTATTGACATTAAACCAGACGATGCCCCAAGTCATCAATTTACTATTAAGGTTGTTGGCCTGAGTGGTGATACAGATATTAACGAGATATTTGATTTATAATTATGAGCGTTATAGGTGAGAAAATAAAACAAGTCTTTGGATCTGCAGCAGTGTATAAGAATCCTGCTAACTACGACATTTTTAGTGGCAGAAATCTTCCTTCGTTTGTTAAGGACTATTTGATATCAACACATATAGCTCCAGATGGCACTTTCAAACGAGCAGAACTGGCAAGTTTCTTGGATGCACATATTCCAAGTGATAACAGTGCTATTCGGGCAAGATTACGTAGGGGCGAAACGTTAACGCTACTTACTCGTTTTGTCGTTTCAACTAGTTTGGCTCAAAATAAAACAAGTTTCCAAATTCCTGATATGGGAATTAAAGCTTCAGATACATTAATTCCTGACTACCTAATTGAGGAATACCCAGATGATTTGATAGATGGTGAGAAATGGGGCATCTTAAAAATAGTTTATATCCAACCGCAGGAGCATGAGGCAGGCCATGTGGAGATGGTAAAGTTCAAACCTTTCCGACCAATGCAGAAACTCGACATAAATTATATTCGTCAATGTCGTTCACAATTCACTTTGGAAGAATGGGTAGATGTTCTGATTTCTGCTATGGAGTATACACCTTCAGCATTTAAGAATATGACACAGAAACTCGAATTCCTTACTCGCCTTCTGCCTTTTATCGAACCACGCTTGAATCTTATAGAACTAGCCCCCAAAGGAACTGGTAAGAGTTATGTATTTGGTAATTTGTCAAAGTTCGTCTGGCT
>CACZPB010000233.1 GCA_902782905.1 uncultured bacterium | reverse complement strand
AGGCACGACTATGACCGTTATGTGTATAAGCATGAAGGCAAAGAACTATTTACTACGCAGGTGGTTAAACTGCCTGTGGCAGCATTTGATGAAGCCCAAAAAGAAAATGATACTAAGAAACTATTTAAGAACCCACCGCCAGGTTATGACGATTGAGAAGATATGAACTATAGATTTCAAGAAATAATGAAAATGGTTGTGCCAGGATTTCTCCTGATTATTATCATTGTGGTGTTTAACAGTGCCTACGAGGTAGAGTTTTATGGTGAGGTTGGTAAATTGGTAAAACGTGTCAAACCTATCTCCAATGCCTTATTGGTTATAGTATTGCCATTTGTGGCTTTTATCATAGGTTATCTGGTTAATATGGTAGCCAGTTTTTGTGAGAGGTATTCTTATAAGTTTAATATTATTGATCGACCATCACATAAGTTGCTGAAGATAGAGTCGATGTATACCAAAGAGCAACGTCAAAGGTTGATCGCTCTGATAAACCATAAGGATGAATATAATATCTGTAGGAAACAGGCTGGGCTCATTTTTAAGAAGGTAAAGGAGATACTAAAGAGAAGTCACGATGTGGATGAGTTTTACTATCAGTCGGTGATGGCTCGAAATATCTTGTCTGCATACAGTATCGGCTGGATATATGGTGTAATAATGGTGTTTCGTAAGAGTCTGGCTTTTTCAGAGTTTGGATGGCTGTGGTTTGCTAGCGTTGTGCTATGGCTTTGCCTGTTTTTTCAATGGTGCAGGAATAATAAGACATATGCAAGGCGGCTTATTGCGGAATATCTGGCATCATGAAGAGGATGAATAAAGAACGACTAAATAATATGCCAGAATATTTTTCAGAAAGAATAGGCAGGGGCTTTAAGATGATTGCCATCAGGCCTTTGGAACCGACTGCGCAGGAGTGTAACCAAACCATCAAGACAACGATAGTGCAGAGCATGCAGAAATCGATGTCGGGAAAGGAAGATTGGCATTACTTTTGTAATGGCTGCATCATTGACGAAAAGCAGGGAACAGTGGGAATTCACTATCATTCTTTGGATGATCAACTGATTTTTAAAGGTCAGAAAATGGATGTACATATTGGTGCAATTGTTGGGAAAAACGGTTCCGGCAAGAGTACTTTAGTGGATTTAGCCATTAGAATGATGAATAATGTGGCAGCATCGGTATTTGGAGAATATCCCCATTTTGCAGCAGCAGAGCACCTCCATTTTATAGACTATGTGTTTGGAGAATTGATATATCTGATGGATGGAACTGTATATCGCTTGGAGATACGAAACAGACAAATCCAATTGCATAGATATACAGAAGCAAGCTCTGAAGGAGATTATTGTATTTTTCTTAAGAAGGAGAGACCGATTATTATCCTGAATGGAGGAGAGGGAGACGTAATACAACCACTTGGACCATCGGGAACAGCGGAAATACTGAAGAATCACTTCTTTTATACAGTTGTATGCAACTATTCTTTCTATGCATACAACTATCGTGACTATGTGTATGAGCAGACGAACGATGAGCGCATCAAAAAAATAACGAATAATGTAGGTGTAGAGAAGGAGGAAGAAAAATATTGGGTAAGTGGAGTGTTCCATAAAAACGACGGTTATCAGACACCTATTGTGTTGAATCCTTGGCGCAAAGAGGGCAATCTTGATGTTGACAAGGA
This sequence comes from uncultured bacterium, assembly GCA_902782905.1. GTDB lineage: Bacteria > Cyanobacteriota > Vampirovibrionia > Gastranaerophilales > Gastranaerophilaceae > CAG-196. The sequence continues at coordinate 2,412 of CACZPB010000233.1, read as the reverse complement.
GAACGGCTTGGCCATGGAACGAATTATTTCGCTACTGTTTTATGACGACTATGTGAGTCAGCAATATCCGTTTAGGAAGATACTAGACAAGCTAACTATCAAGTATATAAAATGACCAAGGCGTAGCAAAATTCCTGTTGGTAAGAATTCTATCGTGAATAAGCTTTTTGGTGATGATGATAAGTATGACCAGCTTAGGATTAATATTGATGAGTGGCTGTACCAGTTGATAATTGATACATGGCGTGAGTTTTTTTACATTGGAGAGATAGGTTACTCGCCAATTGAAGAGGATGCCAAGAACTATATAGTCTATAAGACATTGAAGATTTGCAGCCATTATATTAGCTATACTGACATCATAAATGAGATGATGAAAGCGGATGCTAGTTGTGATACGATTAAAGACCGGCTGAAAGTATTAGGAGCAGACCGAACACATATCACCTCAAAACTTCGCAGAGCCTGCTATCAGTTGCGTTATAAATACTATCAATATCAGGATGTTAAAGCCGTAGGATTATCCGTAACTTATATTCAGGAGTGGATGGACGATATAATTCATAATCACGATGATGAAAAGGAAAACTGTACGCTGAGATACGATGACTTACTGCCACCACCATTTTTTGATTTCAATCTTGGTATAGAAGACGATAAAGGCCAGGTTGTACCGTTTACGGGATTAAGTACAGGAGAGAGGCAGGCGACATACGTTATCAGCAATATGATGTATCACTTGGTGAATATTAATTCTGCCTGGAACGATCGGGGAAGTAGCCATGATGTGAAATATCATTATGTAAACATGATGCTTGACGAGATTGAGCTGTATTTCCATCCAGACCTACAGCGACGATTTATTGATATGGTATTGAGTGCTATCCGTTCTGTTGAGTTACCAGAAATATATGGGCTAAACATTACATTAGTAACCCATTCGCCATTTGTAATCAGTGACCTTCCTGATACCAATATTATGTATTTGGGGAGAGATTATGTACGGAGGAGAACATTTGGTGCAAACATATACGACCTGCTTGATAATACATTCTTTATGGATGAGAGTATCGGAGAACTTGCCAAAAAGCGGATAGAACAGTTTGTGATGAACTATAACAAGCAGTTAAGGGAGTGGAAAAAAGATGATATGTTGGGGATTGAACGTAGGGTAGATGAAGAGGCATGCCTGGAATTTGGGCAGAGTTTATATTTCTATCGTTATCTTGGAGAGATTATCGGAGATAATTATCTGCGGAGGGAACTGAATGATATGATAGGTGAGTTGTATAAATTCTACTATGAGAAGGGGCTGATGGAATGAAGAAGATTAGATATTGGGAGTTATCCCCTGCTGACAGAGGACAATTGATAAAGGATTATCTTGCTATCTTCAATGGCGTAATAGAAGATAAAACTGATAAAAATGGCAGTGTAGTAAAGAAAGGGTTACAGACAAGATGGGAGGAGTGGCTTAATAATTATGCCCCAGCGAGCATACTACCTAAAAATGTAAAGACTCTGATTGTAGCACCATTTAATAAACTTGTCAAATATTACGAGGAGTTTATAAATCTTCCTATTCCAAAAACAAAGGTAGGACAAAACGGAAAACAGATTCGAAGTGATGAACTATGTGAACTTGATGAAATATTTAAATATTCGCATGGTTTTGATAGTATGATAGCAGATTTTTTTATTGAGCGTGCTGAAAAACTTGGGATTAGAACCTGTTATTATTGTGAGATGGCATACGTTAATAACTATGAATATTGGGATCAAGGAAAAAGAACCCTACGTAGACAATTTGATTTGGATCATTTCCTGCCTAAAGGGAAGTGTCCGTGTATAGGACTTTCACTTTTTAACTTTGTTCCGTCTTGTCAGGTATGTAATTCTAGAATTAAGCAAGAGGAAATTCCGGGGCAAGACTCTTCTGAATATGTTTTGTTTTCACCATCTTCGAAAGCAGCGGATTATGATAGGAATATTACAGTCAGACTGCGCTTCGGGACGGACAATGGAGGGGTAAACGGGAGGTATATACATTTTAAGACTGTAAAACCGTACGAGAAGTATGTGAACTTCTTTCACTTGGAAGAGAGGTACGAGTTTCACAAGGTAGAGGCGCTTCGGCTGAACCGCTTGCAGAAGAGGTATCCGGATGTGAAGATAAGGAGTATTGCAAAGTTGTTACACTATAAGCCAGATATAGTGAAAGAGGACATCTTTCATTTGAAATATATGAAGGAAGAAGGACGGTGCTTCGAGAAGATGACGAGGGATATTTTAGGATAAATATTACGGCCGATAGTTTACGACAAGAAAATGCTTCAATCAAGAATACAAAGACCGATACCAAAGCGGTTGTCTCATTATACGGATTTGGCAGCTTTAAAAAGCATTCTTTCT
>CACZPB010000232.1 GCA_902782905.1 uncultured bacterium | reverse complement strand
TGCAATAGCAACAAATATCGGCCCGGGAAGTTTCACCGGCATAAGAGCTTGCACAACAGTTGCCAGAACAATGGCGCAGCAGCTAAATATCCCAGCTGTAGGAATTTCGTCATTAAAAATTTTAGAACAACACGCGGGGGAAAATCCTGCAGTCGCTCTTGATGCCAGAAAAAATTGTGCATATTTTATGATTAATGGAAAAGTAAAAGGAGCTGTCCGAATAGAAGAAGTTGAACAAATGCTTAAAGCAAAACAATACAACCTGTTGACAGACGACAAACTCCAAATACGACTTGGAGGAACATCATATCAAAAAGATAATTACCCGCTTGGAGAAACCCTTGCCAAATTAGCATACCGAAAATTAAAATCAGAAGAATGTAAATGGCAGGAATTGAAACCACTTTACATACAACCACCGCCAATGGGCTAAACAGAACTGAAAAATATTATTATTTTAATATATTTTCGAGTCCATAAACAAAATCATTGTTATCAAAAACATGTTTAACAGCGAGCATTACACCATCCATGTAACACTTTCGGTCTGATGAGTCATGACGAATTTTTAAGACCTGACCGCTTGACCCAAAAATTACTTCCTGAGAAGCCATAAATCCTGGCATCCTTACGGAATGAATCTGAATATCAGAGTATGAAGTTCCTCCTCTTGCTCCCTGAATTGTTTCCTTTTCAGGGCAATTCCCGCATTTAAAAGTTTTTTTCGCCTCAGACATCATAAGCGCAGTTTTTATAGCAGTACCAGATGGGGCATCTTTCTTCTGATTGTGATGCAATTCAATAATTTCCGCATTATCAAAATATTTGGCAGCAATTTGAGAAAACATCATCATTAACACTGCTCCAGTTGAAAAGTTAGGAGCAATCATGCAACCTGTTTTATTTTTCAAAGATAAATCCTTTAATTCCTGAATTTGAGAATCAGATAATCCGGTCGTCCCTATAACAATTTTTATATCATTATTAAGACAGAATTTCGCATTTTCAAAAATTGAATCCGGCTGGGTAAAATCAACTAAAACATCTATTTTAACATTTTCAGATGCCTGTTTAATCGAAGAATAAACACCACTCCCATTGATATCAATTTTGGCTGCAAGCTCTGTATCAGGATCATCAATAACAGTTTGGCAAACTTCTTTACCCATTCTGCCATTTGCTCCGCAAACCGCAACTTTAATCATATTAATATTCTCCATCGCTCATAATAGGAGCTTCTTCTTCATCTTTAAGTGCTGATAAATCATCTGCACAAGCAGAATCAAAATCTTCCGGCAGCATATCACTGTCAGGCCATTGAGTATCGTTATCATAACGTGCAGAGGATAAATTCTCAGACGCAGATAAATCAGAATTTGACAAGTCAGTTTCTGCTAAAATACAACCCGCCATATCTGCACCGGTAAAAGTACAATACGTCATCTGAGCATAACTGCAATCAGCACCTGTTAAAAGCGCATCCGTAAAATCACATTCAACAACTGACGCCCTTGTAAAATCAACTGAAGTTAAATCCGTATCTGCAAAGTTTACCAATGACAAGTCACTGTCGGCAAAAGAGCTTGAATTCAAATCCACTCCGCTGAAATCAACATCTTTTAATACAATATTTGAAAAATCAACTTCACTCAGGTCAATATCTTCCTTATCTTTTTTCCATTCGTTAAATTGTTCAGGGGTTCTTTCAATTAAAGACAACAACTCATCTTTTGTATAATCTAACATATTAATCTCCTTAAATAATATCTTTTAGCTTTATGTTATGGTTCTTATAATAAAACATCAATATATATATAGTCAAGACCTTTATACAATTTTATACTTTAACGCTTTTAATGCCGCCTGCAATCTGTCATCCACTTCTAATTTTTGCAAAATGTTGGCAACATGGGCTTTTGTTGTATTTACACTAATAACAAGATTTTGTGCAATTTCCATATTACTGTAACCTTCTGTCATAAGTTTTAAGATTTGCGCTTCTCTTGCAGTTAAATCATAATTTTTATAATTTGCATCTTTTTCATCGACTTTTGTTGTTGAAGTTGCTTGAAGAACAATATGAGCAATACTCGGATCAAACCATGCAGCACCCTCAGATACAGACTGAACGACCTGTACTAATCTTTGTAAATTTATTTCCTTTGAACAATATGCATTTGCCCCGGCTTTTAAACTGTTTAAAACCTCTTTTTCATCCCCATGGGAAGTTAATATAATTATTTTTACATCTTTATTAATCGAATGAAGCATCTGAGTTGCTTCAATACCGTTCATTAGTGGTAAACCAAGGTCCATAATTACAATATCAATTTTATTATTTTTAAATACTTCTATTGCATCTTCCCCGCTTGAAGCCTCATAAATAACATCAACATAATCAACATCTTCAAAAGTTGTTTTTAACCCAAAACGAGTCAATTCATGGTCCTCAACTATTAGTAAATTCTTCTTCATATATTTAGTTCCTTTTTAGATAATTCAAATTCAGGATTCAACTTTAAGCTATACTCAAAATTTTCTTTTGCTTCTGCCGTTAGCCCCTTATGTTTCAATACTAAACCCAGGTAATAATAATATCTGCAATCGGTTTCGCCTAGGAATTTTACAGTTTTTAAATATGTAATTGCGTTATCAAGATTATCTTT
>CACZPB010000231.1 GCA_902782905.1 uncultured bacterium | reverse complement strand
TTAGGAGAAAAACGTACCGCCTCGTATTACGTAGTATCTGATGATCTCTCGTACCCTGTAATCATTGATAACACTAAAAAAACAAAAGGTCAAGTTACCGCAGAGGTTTTTCAAGTGTTACACGATCCCTGCTAATATTGCACCGTCCTATTAGCAAACTGTTAGCATGACATCCCTTCGCAGACAAAACGGCATCTGCTCAAACAACCTCGATTTCACGATCGAGTTTGTTTGAAACCGATAAATGACAAAACAAAAGTTAAACCGTACAAACGTATCGTTCCTCAAAAGAGGAGCTATTTTTTTGCCCTTTTGAGGTTTTCCGCGGAGACTTTGCCGCCGAAGGCCCCAAATAGTTGACGAGGCAAAATCGAAAATAGTATAATTTCATCAGGAGACAAAGACGCCCTGAAAGGACCTCCAAAATGGGGAAGAAACAGAAGATAAGAGAAGAGAAAAACTACACACAGACACAGATCATCAGTGAGTTCGGCCTGCCGAAGTCTTTCATCCACAGCCATTTCCCGCCTCCGAAGCTGATGAAGAAGAACCGGTACGGCGTCAAATATCCGCTTTGGACGGAGAGCCAGGTACGGAAGGCGCTGAACTCGCCCGAATGCGAGAAGTATCTGCGCAGAAAGCAGGCGGAGGCAGAGGAGCAGCGCAGAGAGCAGGAAATGCGGGAGCTGCTGGATAGCTTCTCGCCTGACAGCTACATCGCGCGCGCGCAGAAGCTCGACCGAATCTTCATTCTCCATATAGGCCCGACGAACAGCGGCAAAACCCATGACGCGATCGAGGATCTCAAAAGAAATCTGCCCGGAACGTATCTCGGCCCTCTTCGCCTGCTGGCGCTGGAGACCTACGACCGGCTCAACGCTGCGGGGATACCGTGCAGCATGATAACCGGAGAAGAGGCGCTGCTCACGGAAAACGCACAGGTGATCAGCTCCACGATCGAGCTCTGTGATTTCACCCGGCATTTCAAGACCGCGATCATAGACGAGGCGCAGCTGATCGGAGATCCCGACCGCGGCGCCGCATGGATGAAGGCGCTCTGTATGGTGGATGCGGACGTGGTCCACGTCTGCATGGCTCCGGAGGCTGCGGGGTACGTCCTGGACCTCGTCAGGAGCTTCGGCGCGGAATACGACATCGTCAACCATCAGCGTCTCGCGCCACTGGCGTATGCAGGGACCTGTCACGGCATTCGGGACATCCTGCCCGGCGACGCCCTGATCTGCTTCTCCCGCAAAAGCGTGCTCTCTACGGCTGCGCAGCTCGAAAGCAAGGGCTTCAAAACGAGCGTGATCTACGGCGCTCTGCCGCCGCAGGCCCGCAGGGAAGAGGTCCGTAAATACATGGAAGGGGAGAGCAACGTCGTCGTGGCCACGGACGCGATCGGCCTTGGCATCAACCTTCCGCTATCCAGGATCATCTTCACGGAAACGAGCAAGTTCGACGGAAAGCAGATGCGGCAGCTCACGGTCGCGGAGGTCAAGCAGATCGCTGGCCGCGCCGGGCGGTATGGGCTCAACGAGAGCGGAGAAGTCCTGAACTTCGGATCGCACGACTTCATCGGCAGCTATCTGAACGCACAGAGCAAAACGGTGAAGGGCTGCTGCATTCCCTTCCCGAGAGAGGTGCTGCAGACCGACTATTCTCTGGATAAGCTCCTGAAGACATGGCAGAACCTGAAGAAGAACCGCCTTTTCATCCGGGAGGATATGCAGGACGCGATCATCCTGCTCTCGAACATCAAAAAGCTTGCCAGAAGAAACAACAGAGAGCTCGTTTTCGATCTCATCACCTGCCCGGTCGATACAAGCAGCCTGGAGCTCGTGTCCTACTGGACGCAGTGCGCCACAGCCATTATTCAGGACAAGGAGATCCCCGCCCCGTACTTCGGCGTAGGAAGCCTTCAGGCCTGCGAGCTGCAATACCGGGCATGGGACATCCATCATCAGCTCCTTCGGCGGATCGGCAGGGAGGAAGACAATACGCAGGAGCGCGAATACATCTGCAAGATGATCGCTTTTTACATGAAGCAGAACAAGGACCAATACATCCGGCGTTGCAAGCGCTGCGGGAAGGCGCTGGAGATCGGCTATACCTGGGGCATCTGTCCGGATTGTTACGAGTTTGAGCAATATATGTGAAGGGAAGAAAGAAAATGAAACGCAGGATCAGGGCGATCGCCCTTTTGTTAAGCATGGTGCTGTTGAGCACGGCCCTCACCGGCTGCGTGCTCGACGAGCTCCCGATTGAGAAGCGCAAGCAGATGCTCCCGAGGCAGTTTTTCGGCGAGTATTATCAGGTGTACGAGTCGAGCTATCAGGGAAAGCTCGCGGAAGGCTACGACTTCGATCCCGACTCCTTATTCGGCGGGACCTATCCCATGACCTTGAACATCAACAAAAAGTCCAGACTGCAGATGGGCTATGGCGATAGCTCCTGGGAATGCCTCTGGAAGGCTTTCAAGGACGGCTCGATCGACGTTTGGTGGAACAACGGCGCCGGTGACAGGAGCAGAACCGGTCTGCACGCGCAGGATCTTATTTACCTCGCAAACGACGAGCACGAAAACAGCGCGAGCCATCGCGTTTTCGTTCGCACGGAGATCGACCTGACCGATCCCGCGGCCGTTCTCAAGAAGGCTGCCAAGCCCACGTCCTTTGAAATGACACAAGATCGGAAGGATCTCTTCTGGAGCGGCCTGGACGAGCAGTATTTCGAGGGAGCGAGGGACGCCATCACGCCGGTTGCCTATATGGGTACGATCGGAGTCAAGTCCGGGACTGACCACATCTTTCTTTGCAGCGTCAATGACTTCATTTGGATCGACACCTTCCAGATCTTCTTCATCCGTGAGAGAAAGGACGGAAGCTGCCTCCTCGATGGGCGGATCAACACGAATATCTGCTGCGAGGTCGAGGCCTGGTATGAAGATGGGACCGGATATCAGTATCAGTACAAGCTGGAGGAGGGCAGCCCCGTCCCGGAAAAGGTCACGGCCGCGATCCGGCAATCCCTCGGCTCGAATTACGAGCCTATGGCGCTGATCAGCACCTCCCTGTATTTCGACCGCTGCAAGGTGCTTTGCCTGCACGGGAAGAAATATGAGGTCGTCAAAGTGTCCTTCAACGAAGACGGATCTCACGAGATCCTGCAGACCTATCCGATGATCCACGAGTATTCCGAGACGGACGAGTACCCGATCCGAAACTGGACCGTGATCGGAAAGGGCTGGCATTAAGCAAAAACTTCGCCACAAAAGGCCGTATTTCATTGACAGATCGGCATATTGACCGTAAACTTGTATTACAGTATAGGATTGAGACAGTTCTTCGGAATAAACTCCGAGGGACTGTCTTTCACTATATGAAAGTAAGAACCGTGCAAATACGAAGAGGTGAAGTGAAGATGGAAACAATGACTCATGCCGTGTTCCAGCAGCATAAACCGAAGGGGCAGCCCATAGGGGAAAAGAAGCTCCCGCATCAGGTGCTCGTTCGGAACCCCGGCCACACTGACGAGGAAGCCTTTTCTGAATACTTGAAAAACGTATTGAGAAGGGAGAGCTTCCGGGAAGGAGACAAGCTGTGGTTCCGCTTCGGGAGAGGCTGGACCTACTGCAGATTTGAGCGGGCGAACAATGTGCTGACCTGTTTTCGGCAGTTGTTCCCCAAAGAGGAAGGAGGAAGCGCAACATGACGATGTTCGCAATCAGATGCGAGACCACGGAGACGCGCGCGCCGGTCAGGACGGTCACGGTTCTCGCCGAGAGCTCGGAGGAGGCCAACAACATTTTCCGGTCGAGCAACACGGCTCCGTATCCGCAAATGCGCCGCAAGGGTTATGTGCCGATCTCCATTTTCCCCATTCAGGGTTGATGCGGAAATCGGCCCATGAACGAGAGAAAAATAAAGAAGCAAGAAGAAGGAGAGTTGAATGGAATTAGGAAAAATCCTGTTTTCAAAACGAAAAGAGAAAGGCATTTCTGCTGAAGCAATAGCAGAAAAACTCGGCGTCTCTTCGGCGACGATCTATCGGTATGAGAACGGCGACATCGAAAAGGTCCCTGTGAGCGTTTTCATAAAGATAGCGGAGATCCTCAACACACCGCCGGAGGCGATCCTGGCTTTGTTGAAAGACGAGCCCGCCGAGACCAAACAGCACGCGAAGAAAGGAGCAATCTCAATGTACAAAGTCCTGAAGAGAGACGGCAAAATCGTGGAATTCGATATCTCCAAGATCGAGAACGCGATCCTGAAGGCCTTTGAAGCGACAGGGACGCCGTCCAACGACGACATCATCCAGACGATCGCTCTGCGGGTGACTGCCCATTACTCGCCGAGGATAAAGGGCGGACTCGTAGATATCGAGACCATTCAAGACAGCGTCGAGGCTGTCCTGTCCAGCTGCGGCTATGAGAACGTGGCCAAAGCCTACATCCTCTACCGCAAGCAGCACGAGAAGCTGCGCAACACGAAATCGACCTATCTCGACTACAAGGATACCGTGAACAAGTATCTAAAGGTCGAGGACTGGCGCGTGAAGGAGAACTCCACCGTCACCTACTCCGTCGGCGGCCTGATCCTGTCGAACTCCGGCGCGATCACGGCCAACTATTGGCTCTCCGAGGTCTATGATCAGGAGATCGCGGACGCGCATCGCCGCTGCGATATGCACATCCACGACCTGTCGATGCTGACCGCGTACTGCGCCGGCTGGAGCCTCAAGCAGCTCATCAAGGAAGGTCTCGGCATCCCCGGCAAGATCACCTCTGCGCCGGCGGGGCATCTCTCCACGCTCTGCAATCAGATGGTCAACTTCCTGGGCATCATGCAGAACGAATGGGCGGGCGCGCAGGCCTTCTCGTCCTTTGACACCTATCTGGCACCGTTTGTCAGGGTTGACAACCTCACGTACAAGGAAGTCAAGCAGTGCATCCAGAGCTTCGTGTTCGGCGTCAACACGCCGTCCCGATGGGGAACGCAGGCCCCCTTCACAAACGTCACCCTCGACTGGACCGTGCCGGCGGACCTCAAGGATCAGCCGGCGATCGTCAAGGGCAAGGAGATGGACTTCACCTACGGCGACTGCAAGGCCGAAATGGATATGGTCAACAAGGCGTTTATCGAGATCATGCTCGAAGGCGACGCCAACGGCCGCGGCTTCCAGTATCCGATCCCGACCTATTCGATCACGCGAGACTTCGATTGGTCTCCCACGGAGAACAACAAGCTGCTCTTCGAAATGACGGCCAAATACGGCACGCCCTACTTCTCGAACTACATCAACTCGGACATGGAGCCGAGCGATGTGCGCTCGATGTGCTGCCGTCTGCGTCTGGACCTGCGCGAGCTGCGCAGAAAGTCCGGCGGCTTCTTCGGGGCAGGGGAGTCCACGGGCTCGATCGGCGTCGTGACGATCAATATGCCGCGTTTGGCCTATCTCTCGGCCAACGAGGAGGACTTTTACGCACGTTTGGATAAACTCATGGACCTGGCAGCCCGGAGCCTCAAAGTCAAAAGAACGGTAGTCTCAAAGCTTCTGGAAGGCGGTCTCTACCCCTACACGAAGCACTATCTGGGCTCCTTCAACAACCACTTCTCCACGATCGGGCTTGTCGGCATGAACGAGGCAGGCCTGAACGCAAAATGGCTCAAAAAGGATCTCACGACGCCGGAGTGCCAGGAGTTCGCCAAGCAGGTCCTCGATCACATGAGAGAGCGCTTGAGCGACTATCAGGAGCAGTACGGCGATCTCTACAATCTGGAGGCAACCCCGGCCGAGTCCACGGCATACCGTTTTGCCAAGCATGATACCGAGGATTACCCGGATATCATCACGGCTGCGGAGCCGGGCGGCACGCCGTATTACACGAACTCCTCGCATCTTCCTGTGAGTTACACGGAGGACATCTTCGCCGCGCTCGACATCCAGGACGAGCTGCAGACGCGCTACACCTCCGGTACTGTCTTCCACGCCTTCCTGGGCGAGAAGCTGCCGAGTTGGGAGGCGGCTGCGAACCTCGTCCGTAAGATCGCCGAGAACTACAAGCTGCCCTACTACACGCTGAGCCCGACGTATTCGGTCTGCCGCCACCACGGCTATCTGACCGGCGAGCACTTCACCTGCCCTGTCTGCGGTGAAGAGGCCGAGGTTTACAGCCGAATCACCGGGTATTACCGTCCGGTCCAAAACTGGAACGTCGGCAAGACGCAGGAATATAACGAGAGGCGCGAGTATGTGCTGGACCACTCGACGCTGAAGCACGAAGCCCCCGCCAAAGAGGCTGAAAAGACGGAAGAGCCTGCCGCGGCCGATTCTTCTCCGACTGTGGAGAAAGTCAGCCGCACGATCCTCTTCTCGCGCGTTTCTTGCCCGAACTGCACAATGGCCGTGAACTATCTGGCGAAGGCCGGTTTGCCCTTTGAGAAGATCATCGCGGACGACCACATGGATCTCGCACGCGAGTTTGGCGTCAAGCAGACGCCGACGCTGATCGTCACCGACGGGCTCGGCAACTTTGAGAAGTTCGCGGGAGCCGGAGCGATCCGCGCCTATGCAGCGGAGCAGAAGCTCGACCACGTTTGATTAAAGGAGAAGAAAGGCCGCCATGTGCGGCCTTTCTGTTTTTCTGCCAGTAAAGCATCGGATTCGTTGACAGATAAGGCATCCGACCGTAAACTTGTATCATGGGTATGGGAGTTGGACGGTACGGCAACGATGCTGGATACCTGTCTCTATTCATATCTCGACGTAAATCCCCGCAGCGACAGACAAGGCCTTTTCCTCGGCCGAGTCTGTCTATTTTTATGAAAAAACGAAAGAAAGGAGAGTTCGAATTGAAAAAGCTGTTCGTTGACATGG
>CACZPB010000230.1 GCA_902782905.1 uncultured bacterium | reverse complement strand
GGCAAATGCCGCGGTTTTTTGCTTGTCTAAACCCTCATTTTCCTGCCTAAAAAATTTTTTACGATTTAAGATTAGATTTAAGATTCGTTTGTTATAATGGTTGTGAACTCAGCGACATGGACATGTGCTAAACGCGCTAAAAGTCTAGCCGTGTAGAACATGTAGAATGTGTAGAATGATGAAAGAAAGTCAAAAGGGTTATGATTTGCTAGTCCGCGGAGGCAATGCCGCGAATATGGCAAAGGCAATCCGCCTAAGTTGCGAGGATAGTGGGATGTTATGAATGTTCTAATCCGAATATAGGGAATTTGATGATGAAAAGTAAAGAACAAGATGGAGAAAGAGCGGTGTCGCCGTTCTTGCGATGGGCGGGTGGAAAATCATGGTTGTTGCCCCAGTTGTCCGTCTTGTTGATCGATTTGGAATTTAAAGATTATTATGAGCCGTTCCTGGGGAGCGGCACTGCCTTTTTTGCGCTAAAGGGAAGTCATAAAAGTTTTCTTTCTGACATGAATGAAGATTTGATACTTACATATCAAGCAATAAAAGATAGTCCTGAACAGGTCTACAAGGCATTAAGACGCTTGAAGAATACAGAAGAAGAGTATTATAGGATAAGGAGTATGAATTGTAGGCGCACGGCAACAAAGGCGGCGCGGTTCATTTATCTAAATCAAACTTCCTATAATGGTCTCTATAGAGTGAATTCAAAGGGTGAGTATAATGTTCCATATGGATTCAGAAAATCGTTAAAGTTCGATAGATCGCGGCTAGAAAGAGCGAGTAATTTTCTTGTTAAGCAGAATGCTGTTTTGTCTCATCAAGATTTTGAAGATGCATTGGCTAGTGTAGGATGCGAGGATTTTGTGTTTTTAGATCCTCCATATACTGTTTCAAAAGATGATGAAAATGGTTTCATCGCATATAACGAGAAAATCTTTTCCCTAGATGATCAAAAGCGATTGCGCCGTTGCATTGACATCATCAAGGAGAAGAAGGCTTACTATCTGCTTACCAACGCGCATCATCCGACAATATTGTCAATCTTTGGAAATAGTGGTACTTGCATTGAAGTTCATCGGCAGAGTTGTATAGGTGGGAAAAATGCCAGACGAGGGTTGGTTCGAGAATATGTATTTACTAACATACCAATGAAACGCAATGCCCAAAAGGAGGTTGCTTATGCATAATGAGACTAACTGGTCTGATCTTGTCGATGGCAAAGAATTGTTAAAAGCCAAAAAATATAGGGCTTCTAATTTTGAAGAGAGACAATGCCATTCTGCTGATGTGGACGATCCGCAATATGCAGGGTGGGAGACTTTTTGGAAATCAAAAAATGGAAAGAAGGTTAAGATAAGGAAAGAAAAGACAATAGGTGATGCTTTTGAAGACAAAGTATGGATAATGCTTTTCAAGCTGGGTTTTAGAGTCTTAAATAAAGGACGTCGCTTTGTGCTTTGTGCAGGGGCTGGGCATAGTCAACAAATAGATGTTTTTGCCGTTGATGACGATTCGGTTATTATTGTTGAATGCAAGGCAACGGCAGAACGAAAGCCTAGTAATTTTAAAAAGCAAATAGAAGCGTTTGAAGGACAGCGCGAATGGATTAATAAATTGGTAGGCAATAAGTTTCCAGGGCGTAATATTAAATTTGTCTGGGCGATGTCTAACTATTATCCATCCAAGGCAGACAAGGAGCGAATTATTTCAGCCGGTATGGCATTGTTTGACGAAGACACGGTCACATATTATACGGATTTAGCAGGGCACCTTGGGGCATGCGCAAAATATCAGCTTTATGCTAGGCTGTATGCTAATACAAAGATTCTTGGAAAGTTTGATAATCGTGTTCTTGCAATTAAGAGTAAATTAGGTAAGTACGGTTGTTATTCGTTTGCGATTGATCCAGCCAGGTTGCTAAAGCTGAGTTATGTCTTGCACCATCATCCAACAAACAACGACTTAATGCCGGCGTATCAGAGATTGATAAAGAAGCCACGGCTGATTCAGATACGAAAATTTATTGAAGAAGATAATGGATATTTTGCCAATTCGCTGATAATAAGTATTGATACCAAGGGGAAGGGGCTTGTATTTGAACGGATCAAGTCAAATATTCCCGATGGAATGTCACAAGTTGGCGTGTTGCATCTTCCTTCGAAATATTGTTCTGCTTATGTAATAGACGGGCAACATCGGCTTTATGCATATTCAGGCTCTAAATTGGCAAGAACGCAAAGCATCCCGGTTGTCGCGTTTGTTGATTTGCAGCAGCGAGAGCAGCTTAAATTGTTTATGGATATAAATGAAAATCAGAAATCGGTTCCGAAGTCATTGCGTGTAACATTAAATGCTGATATGCTGTGGGATTCGCCTGTCCCGCGAGAGAGGCGTCAGGCAATTGCGTCAAAAGTGGCTCAACTACTTGAAGATGACAAGAATTCAAAGCTTTATGGGAGGATAATTGTTGGTGAAAATGAGACATCAAAAAATAGGCGAGTAACAGTTCTTGCAATTCAAGATGCATTAGCCAAGAGCGGGTTGTTAAATATTTATGGACGCAATGGCGATACGATTGTCGCAACTGGCATGCTTGATCTTAATGACAGTGACAAGACGAAAGATTTGATATATGACGTAATGTTTTTGTTGTTCGATCATATATATGACACATGCACACAGGCCTGGGAAATGACTGATGACGATTTTACAATATTAGTTACCAATAGAGGCATACAGGCTATTATCCGTACAATTGGTGACATATTGCGGTTCCTAGTGGATAACAAGTATATCGAAGAGCCGGCGAAAATGGGCGCGGAAGATATAGCACAAGATATTTTGCCATACCTTTCCCCTCTGTGTGACTTCTTCAATTCGGCAACAGAAGAGCAGCGAAAAACATTGCGCAATCATCTAGGCGGTTCGGCAGACACGAAGTTCTGGCGGGAATTTCAGAAAATAATACATGGTAAATTTGACAAATTCAATCCACCAGGATTAGAACAATATTTGCGTGATGAAACTAAACAGTTTAATGAAGAAACCGAGAAGAGGATCGACGCTATTTCAAAAAAGGTATTGGAGATATTTGATGATAAATATTTCGCAGGATTTGATACGGACGATGAATGTTTGAAGGGATTCCCAAAGGCAGTGTACAAAAGAATATCGAAGATAAAGAGCGAGTTTGAATATGAACATAAAGATGAAGATGTCAGTTTTAGGCGATTTGTTACAAATGGAGATTTACGGGAATTGGCCTTGACCCCCCATTTGTGGGTGGACACGTTTGAACCATTGCTTACACCACCAGGGATAAAGAAGAGTGCTTCTAAAAAAGTGAAAACACAGTGGATGCTTTTACTCGATGAGCTTGCTGGCAAGATGAAGAATAAAGGGTTTAGCGTCCCGGCAAAAGATGCTAAAGCTGTTCAAGACCTATATGAGTGGATTGTTACTACTGATTAAGCAAGAGGAGTTTTATGACCGAATAGAGTCCGCCCATCAGTAATGCAAGAGATCGAAGTAGATGTGTGACAACAGGGGCATCCGCCTGTGATACAGTAGAACTACATGGGGTGGTTGGGGCAGGGGGATAGAAGGGGAAGATTGTTGGGCGGATTTGGGGGATGAAGTGATGGCGGAGTGGTTCTATATCGGATACTGCATTGTAATGGCGATGTGTGAATCAACAGGGTCAGACCTCTGTGATACAGTAGGAGTGACACAGTTTTATGGCATGAACGAGAAGTTCACATTTCGGCGTTGGGGTGCGCGCTGCCAGATGAGAGGCGGCGCG
>CACZPB010000229.1 GCA_902782905.1 uncultured bacterium | reverse complement strand
GAATCTTGGTTATGTCCTTGCCATGTTGCCGGACATGATGATCGGCATGTTTACTGGCAAGACAAAATCCCTGTCCGTCCAGCAGAATCTGCTTCCCATTGCAGCCATTGTCATGGGTATGTTCGTCCGCAATCCATTGCTGAAGATGCTCCTGATCGGTCTTGGTGGCGCAAACCTGCTGAACAAGGCCACCCATGAGATTCTGGGCGAGACACCATCCGCCAAGGAAGTCAGATACCGTCCTTATGCAGACGAGCGTCTGAATGCCCGAATCAGCCATCCACAGCTGAACGGCAATCTGTTGGTGGCCACCATTGACGGAGTACCCTGTACTGTCACACTTCAGGAAAGTGTCGTGGATGCATATCAGAAAGGGACACTGCCAATTAACACCCTTGCCAATGCCGTGCTTGCCAAATATGATGAGCAGCGTATGGAGGTGGAACAGAACTATGAACGCCAGATGGCAGAGAGCGAGCATCGTGAAATCAGCCGTGGTATCAGATAATGAAAAAGAATAATACGAAAAAGGGTTCATTTGTCAACGTGGACTGGTCAGGTCGTATGGAGGTCTATTCATCGTCCGACTACCTGCCAGTTCGTGCCTTGGCACACCGTGTCAAGGATGGTGACAAGGAAGGTATCGACAAGGCTGCAGCCATCATGGCAGGATTGGTAAGAGCCATTCCTGAACATGAGAAAGCTGTCCTAATACCGATGCCGGGAAGAAACGGTGTGGCACTCTATACCAAAACACTTGCTGATGAGATAGCCTCTCAGACAGGTAATGATGTCGCCGATATCCTGAAGGGCAATCCCCATCAGCCTCTCTATGCCAGAAAGGTGGAGAAAGGCATCAACAGCCTTCATCCCTTTGACTTTACTGTGACCAGCAAGATACCTGAAGGGAAGTTCCCCATACTGGTGGATAATGTCCTCGATACAGGTACAACGGCCATGTCTGCCTTTCGGGCTTTAGGTGATTCCACCAAGCTTGTTGTTCTTGGGAGTACCGTCAACTACAGACTTTATAACTATCCTGTCAACATCAATATGGTGAATGACCATACTGAGGGCAAAAGGGACTTGGAAGAGTTGAAAGAAGAGCTGAAGACTGCCATAGACGATGTTCTTTTCATAGGAGGAACAGGCGTTTATGACCGTGGAGCCATCAAAGATACCAAAATGTCACATGAGAAGACACTGACAGGAAGACTTTCTGAGAAGGTGCCTGTCAGCAGTGGCAATTACGTAGAGGGCATCGGCTATTCAAAGAAGCTTTGGGGGCAACCAGAAAAGGCCATGCTTCGAACTAATGGTAATGCAGTCCTTGTTGAGAATATGCAGAATGCAGAAGATGTGGATGCCGTTCTCAGTGCTGTCCGCAAATCTTTCTACAATACTCATGGGAACGTCCTTTCCACCTTTGGGCGGCACAGGTTCATGACTGGTGAATCATTCCAGATGAATGATGAAAGCTATGAGGTTTTGGATGTCGGCAATTTCTCTTCACTTCTGAAACCTTTTGGAGCGCAGGGAATCCGTGTTGCCGATTCTTCAGGAAAGAAGCATACTATGCTGATTGACTCTCATTTCACCACGCGAATCTATGTCCAGCCACATAGCGAAAGGCTGCATGATGCCATGCTCAGAGTGTATGGTAAGGATGTCAGAGGAGAAATTAAGGACGCTTTGGAAAAAGCAATAGAAAAGGAAACTTCAAAATCAAAATCAATCGATATGGAAAAGGAAAAGAATGAGGCAGAGCAGACTGCCAAGGAGAATCAGAAGAAAGCCGAGGCTGCAAAGCAGGAGGCCAAGAAACAGGAAGAAGAGAAGAAAAAGGCCGAAGAGCAGAAAGCCAAGGAAGAAGCTAAGGAGGAACCGAAGTTCAAGGTTGCCGGAGCTGTCGCACAGGCGCTTCTGTTAAGTGCCGTTCTGGAGCAGGCAAAGGCAAACAGTGGTGTCTGGCTCAATAAATCAGAGAAGAAAGCCCCTGCTGTCTATGGCGAGACCACTCAGCTGTCACCTTATAATAACCTGTTGCTCAGCGCTCATTCAGAGATTCACGATTTCAAGACCAGCCAGTTCACATCTTTCGAGAAAGCCAAGAACCAGGGTATTTCTGTGAAGCAGGGCGAGGAAGGTGTGCCTCTGAGTTGGACGAAATGGGATTCATACGTCAACAAGTATGACAAGACGGACATCAAGAGCCGCGAGGGCCTGATGGCCATTGCCCCGGAGGAACGTTCGAACTACAAGGCTGTCCCGCATAAGGAATACCGTTATATGTTCAATGTCGAGCAGACTGTACTCCCAGAAAAGGACAAGGCCGAGTTCTCGAAACTGGTAGATGTCTATGGCTCTCAGAAGACGGGAAAGATTATCAATATGTCTCAGGAATCGCAGGAGAGTAAGATTGCCACAACTTACAGGAATCTGAAGGAAAAGCATCCGGATGCAGTGCTGCTGTTCCGCAATAACGACTTCTACCAGATGTAT
>CACZPB010000228.1 GCA_902782905.1 uncultured bacterium | reverse complement strand
GTAGCTCAGTAGGCAGAGCAGCTCACTCGTAATGAGCAGGTCGTCCGTTCGATTCGGATCAGTAGCTCCAAATTTGTTGTTGACAAAATTGGGATTTTTTTTTATAATGGATTAACTTGGTAAGTGGATTGGAGGGGATATATATGGCATTTGACAATGATAATAACGAGGAAATTAACCTATCTGTTTCAGATGATGAGACAGTTGATTCCTCTGATCCTTCTGATCTTAGTGATTCTGATGGTTCTGGTGAAAAGTCGAGTAAATCTGATAATTATGATGGATTTAACAAAGTTTTTAATGACTATAGACGTAGAAGTGCTGGTGTTATTAGTGAAGCTAAGAGGAAGGAAGTATACTTAAAACCTTCTGTGAGGCGCAAAGTTAAATCTGAGTTGGCTCGCAGAAAGAGGAATAAGAGAAATAGAAATTCTGGCAAATTTGGTAGATAGAGGGTGTTTTATGTCTGATCACGACAAAACTATGACTTTTTCTTTAGTAAAAAAAAAGGATGACGATATTTTAGAAATAGTTTCTGAAGTTTACGATGCTTTGTCAGAAAAAGGATACAGTCCGATTAACCAGATGGTGGGATATCTACTATCTGGTGATCCTACTTACATAACTGCTCACAAAGGAGCACGCGAGAAAATTTTAAAATTTAGCAGAGAAGAATTTATTGAAACTGCTATAAAATGTTGCTTGAAAAAAGATCGCTCAGAAAGATTTTGAAATTTAACCGAAAGTATTTTATTAACATAAAACATCATTTGAGACGGGGGTTCTTAGCTTTTTTATCTCATTCATGATGAATTCGGTGTTGTGTCTTATCTCTTTATATTCTTTGCTTTCGAGTGTTATTTTATCTATTGGTGGGCCTAGGGACACAATAGTCTTTTTGAATATTCTTACGCTTTTACCCTCTAGAGGAGTTATGCATATTGGCAAAATTTTGGATTGAGTTTCATTTGCTATGATTGTAGCTCCACTTTTTGGGCGAAGAAATTTTCCTGTTTTGCTCCTTGTTCCTTCGATGAATATTCCCAGAATCTGGTTTGACTTCAGTATCTCTTCTGCTTGGCTTAAAGCTTGAAGGTCATGCTCTCCTCTTTTTATACATATTGCTCCGAATTTTTTTAAAAAAAAAGAAAAAATTGGATTTTTGAAAAGTTCAGCCTTTGCCAAAAAATAAACTTTACGGTTTAAAGCAACAGATATGAAAATGGCATCTAAATTTGAGATGTGATTTGAACAAATCAGGAATCCTCCTTTTAATTCGGCGAGATTATCCTTTCCCTTGACTTCATATGGAAAAAAAACATACAAAAAAAGTTTAACAATTTTTATAAGATACCCGTACAACAGTTAAATCACATCCTTTACGTGTGCTAACAATTTGATTGATACTTCGTCAAGTGATAATCCTGTTGTATCAAATATTAGTGAATCTTCTGAGGGCTTCAAAGGAGCAATTTTTCTTGTTGAATCATTTTTGTCTCGTGCCCTAATAGATTCCAAAATTTCTTCAAAGTTGCAATTTTTGCCATTTTTTTTAAGCTGCTTCATCCTTCTGAGAGCCCTCTCACGAACTTCAGCAGTTAAAAAAATTTTGACATCAGCATCTGGCAAAACAACAGTAGAAATATCTCTTCCATCCATTATGACATTGCTGTGCTCAGCTAAATTTCTCTGAGTTGACAGAAGAAAATCTCGAACAAAACCAAACGACGAAATTTGTGATGCTGCTTCTGAAATCTGTTGAGTTCTTATTTTATCCGTTATATCTACACCATTCAAAAATAACAACTGTTCAGTGTTTTTAAATTTTAACTCAATTTTTATTTTATCGAGCTCATTGCGTGTTCTCTTGTCATCTACATTATTATTTAGCATATACCAAGCAATCGCCCTGTAAAGAGCCCCTGTGTCGACGTGTAGAAATCCTAAACTTTTTGCCAAAATTTTGGAAACTTCACTTTTGCCAGCTCCCGCAGGGCCATCTATAGCTATAGACTTAAATTTTTTCATAAAATCATTCTTTATTATCAATTTCTTTTTTTATCATAGAGATAAAGTCATCAAATTTCATAGAACCTAAATCTCCATTTTTGTTGCTTCTAACAGAAAGTGTGCTATTTTCGATTTCTTTACTTCCTAATATTACCATATACGGAACTTTTTCTTCTTGCGAAAGGCGGATTTTGTATCCTATTTTTTCGTTACTTTTATCTACTTCCACTCTTTTTATTCCGCAACCTTGCATTTTTGATTTGATATCTGATGCGTTTTCAATCATGTTCTCGTTCATTGGCAAAATTCGAACTTGTTCAGGAGCTAACCAAAGAGGCATTAATCCTGCGTACTTTTCTAGCAACAAAGCTAACGTCCTTTCATAGCATCCGAGAGAAGTTCTATGAATAACGTATGCATACTT
>CACZPB010000227.1 GCA_902782905.1 uncultured bacterium | reverse complement strand
CGTATCATCCATTCTCAAGCCCGTGAACTTCGTCTCCCCACTCGTGATGTTATCTAACTCGGTCCTTACCGCTAGCTCTGTTACTAAATGTGCATTGTCTGCTACTTCTGTCGGCGTTTCCGTGTTTGTCGCAGGACGCACCGTCTTCTTTACTTCTGATTCAATAGCTACATGCGTCGTTCCATCTAACGTATACAACGAATCCATCTTTGTTGCATCCAGCTCATTGATTGCGCCGACCAAACTGTCTTTATCCGTCGTTGTCAGGTCGTTCAAATCTCCTTCCGCAGCCTGCGCTCTCGCAACTTCTTCTTCTATCGCCGTCTTATTGGCTAAAACATTCTTCGCGACCGTGTTTTCCGCGCTGAACTTTAAGCCGCTTTCGCCGCTTACTTCGCCTATTACTGCATCTAACGTCGCTACATTATCTGCAACACTCACTTCATCGCTGTTCGCTTTGATGTATATGCCGTCTTCACCCTGCTTACCCAGCGCATTATCCAACGCTTGCAAGTTCGCTCCAACGCTCGTATGCTCCCAGTCCGCACTGTCATACACCGTCAGATAATTCCCGTCTTCCCAGACGCCTATCTTATTACCGATACTCGCCAGCGTCTCGTTCTTGTTCTTAAACACTAACTGGCCTGTTTCCGCATCGTATTCGACTGTCTCATATACGTTCAACTCACCCGTGATGTTGTTTATCAAATCATTCGACGTCTGATACTTGTCTTTTAACGTCGCATCCGCTAAATCTATTCTCACTTCATCCGCATCACTATAGGTGTTCAGCTTAATCGCATCAATTATCAAATTACCCGAACCGCTCACGCTGCCTACCTGCATCGTATCTGCTTTCGCACCCAATAAGTCCGCATCTATCGCCAATGCCAACGATTTCTGCAGCTCTAAGATGCTCATCTTGTTGACGTCTATATGATCGTTCTGCGTATCTAAAACACCGCCTTCCGAATAGTTCGTCAATGTCGCATCTATCGCTTGAGTTAAGTCAAAATGACCATACGTCGTCGTGCCGTCGCTTTGCTCTTTCGAGCCCATCTTCACTGTAACGGCCTGCGTGTTCTCTGCACTGCCGATGTTGAAATATTTTTGGCCTTCTACGCTTGAGTTAAACACATAGGTGCCGCCACGCAGGTTGTCGGTGTTGATGTTCACCGTGCCGGTGTTATTACCCTCTACCGAACCGCCGAAGATAATCGACTTACCGCTCGCCGCACTTAAGTTCGTTGTGCCGGTGTTATACAAATCGTTATAGCGGTAATCCGTCTCATCAGCCACGTTAATTACTTTGTTACCGCTAAACACGACATCTTGATTCTGGGCAGTTAAAGTAATTGTGGAGTTGTTTCTAATTGCACCACCTTGAGATTCTTCATTGCCCTTGACATAGTTATCCGTAAAGGTGGAATCAAAAATGTTTAAGGTTTCATCATTTACTAACGCACCTCCGACAGCAATGGCTTCAGTTGTTACGCTGTTCGATGTAAACGAACCTTTCAGATAATTAATTGCAGAACCGGAATTTGCATTCGTTAAAGCTCCGCCGTAAGCGTTATTTTGATTACCATTAACCGAGTTGTTGGTAAAATCGGCCACTAATCTGTTAATAGTTCCGATATTAACCAACGCACCGCCGCTAAGATATACATCTGCCTGATTAGTTTCCACACTGTTGTTTTCAAAATCTGCCACGATTTCAGAAATTGCACCTTCGTTATAGATTGCGCCGCCTAATGCTAAACCATCTACTGTTGTCGCTTCTACTTTATTCCCATAAAAGCCGTTGACGGTTTTGGTTTCGCCGGTAACTTCATCTGTTACTTCAACATTTTTACCGGTAATTTTACCCATTGCGCCCGTGTTATAAATTGCACCACCATAAGCGCTTGTGCCCTTCGCTTCGTTACCCACAAACGCCACATTTTTCAAACCATCACCATCCGGAACCCATAACTGATCCACCGGAACCACTTTCCGCGGGTCATTACTCGTATATGTTGTTCCTGCCGCAACCGCTGTTTGAAGCTCCGCAAACTCTTCATCGGTTACATAATTAATATCTATCGCTTCGGCAAGTGCTATTGTTTTGTTGTTTGTAACCAGTGTTTGCAACCCGTTTTCGGCCGCTTTATCATAATATGTCAGAGATGTGCCATCTGCTTTCATGGCAATATGCTTTGTATAATTCTGTACTTCAACATCTTCCGGAATATCTGTATCATTAATTATTGCAGCGTTTGTTATAGCGCCGCCCATTGCATAGGTTGCGGCTGTTACAGAGTTATCTTTAAATGTGCCGGAAATACTGTCTACGGTTGGCGCACTCGTCGTAAGGGTATTACTACGTGTTGTCATTAAAGAAATTGCACCGCCGTATGCATGCTCTCCTGTTACCGTTACACTATTTGATGTAAAATCACCATTGATATTACCAATTTTTCCACTGCTATACATTGAAATACCAGCGCCATAAGATTTTGCACTTCCGATTGCTTGGTTATCCAAGAAATTGCCTGTAATATTACCTATTTTTGCCTGATTAAATATACCTACACCAGCAACTTCACTGCCATATCCGCGGTTGTGACTGAAATTACCCGTGATATTTTTCACTTCAGCCGTACCACCTGTTGCTCTTAATGCTACACCATAAACTTCACCGTTAGAACCGACCGTGTTTGCCTCATTGTATTCAAAATCTGCATAAATATTGCCAATTTTTCCGCCTTCGTTAGCAATACCTACACCACGTGTAACATCTGAACTTCCCTTGTTTTTTGAAAACAGCGATTTATCAGTGGCTGAACCGATATCTCCGATTGTTCCTTGGTTGTAAATGGCTGCACCATAAGCTGAAATATCATTTTCCTGCAAAGCTATCGCTTCGTTCTCCACGAAGTCGCCAAGGATGTTGCCCATTTCACCGCTATTCCAGATTGCGCCACCTTGAGCGTTGGAACCGGTATTTGTGTAGCCCAAAGTTGCCCACGCCGTGCCGTTATCAATCGCCGTTTGCAACGCCGCCGTGTCTGCCAAGCCGTTGATGAACGTTTTTTGCTCCTCGGTCAATGTGCTTGCCGAGGCAGCCGCGTCGGTTTTCAGCGCCGTAAATAAACCGGCAACGCTATTTACCGTATAGTGCGCGTAAGCGTTTTCCAGTGCCGTGGCGCCAGATTTTGCTTTGTTCTTGATGAAGTCGGCGTCAATGTCGCCCATTGTGCCGGTGTTATAAATTCCGCCGCCGAGGGCTTGTCCTTCGGT
>CACZPB010000226.1 GCA_902782905.1 uncultured bacterium | reverse complement strand
GATATGATTGATATCAATAGGTGTTTCATCGGCAGGAACCTTTAATACATAGGGTTTCTGATCAAAGTCTGTATCTGTTTCAGAATAAACGAAAGGAATACCTCTTGCTGCATATTCCCTGTTCTTGAGTGTTTTGATCTTATCTATGCCTACGCGATGACGTCCCAAACTGCCAATTCCAAAATCACAACTATTAAAAAGATGATCCAAATCTTCGCCATGCATCTTTCCATAAAAAATGACGTAATCCTCCATGTGATTATCTGTGACAATCTTACTAAATTCCCCTTTTAACCACCCTGAAAAGAAAAAACCTACAACGTGAAATCTGACAATATAATCTTGTGGCTTTGAATAATAATTGGCTAGTCCTTTTACAAGTCTGTCAAATCCATGCCATTCGTGAATCTCTGCAACGCCTATCAGATTAAATTCTTTTGAGGTGTCATTGTTGACAGTTTTTATCTTAACACTACTGAAATCAATCCCATTGGATATTTTAATCGTTCGTTGACCAAAGATTTGATCGTAATCAGAGAAGGTGACAATGGTATCTAATTGTTTTGCAAGCCAATGCCTGAAGATTTTATCTTGGAAGATCTGCCTACTCATTCCTTGTGCTTCATATTCAGAATCATAGGGGTAGGTTGGTATCTCCATCACCACCTTTGCACCATATTTTTTCATCCGCCTGACCATATAGATGGTAAATGGATTGGCGTTATGATTGGAACGGATATAAACAAAGTCGATATGATGATCTTTTACATAATTTGAAATCGAAGTGAATTCTGTTCTTTTTTTTATTTTACTAGAGAAGCCATTCCCATAATCTGCAATGATACTCCCATCAATAAGTCTTTTCTTAGAACCTGTTTCGTCCATGTAGCATAGATGAACTTCCATACCACATTCTTTTAAGGCATTAACTTGATAGCTTATCTTTTTGCTAATACCATTATTGGGGTCAAACCCATGAAATATAAGAAACAGGGCCTTCATTCTTTTTGTTGCAAAAATACGAAAACTTGTTGATATTTCCAAATTTTGGTATTCTTTTCTTTCTTAATTATTAATTTTTGTAAATCAAAGTGTTGCTTAAGCTAAGAATTTGTATCTTTGTAATCAAAATCAATTATGCCAAAAACTGATAAATATAGAATAGTTATATGTACACCAGCTATTTATTCGGCAGGTGGTGTTGAAAGGGTTGTGTCAGTTAAAGCGAATTATTATGCTGAACGGTTTGGATATGATGTGACTATTATCTTAACAGAAGGGAAGGGGCGAGATTGCTTTTTTACAATTTCTGATCATGTTAATATCATCAATTATGAACTGAACTTTGAAACATTATGGAGTTTGCCATTTTGGAAGAAAGTACTTGTTTATCTTCAAAAACAGCGTGTTTACAAAAGAAAGTTAAAGGAAGATTTGTTGAGAATTCAGCCAGACTTTACTATTTCAACATTACGTCGTGAGATAAATTTTATTACAGGAATTAATGATGGTAGTCTCAAGATAGGGGAATTACATGTAAATCGTGCGAATTATCGTAGCTTTGATAAGAATCATTCAAATGCTTTAAAGTACTTGTTTGCTCGATTCTGGATGAACAACTTATTGGGAAAATTAAGAAAACTGGATAAGATGGTTGTCTTAACTGACAATGCACTTCTTGATTGGCCAGAACTCAACAATGTAATTAAGATTCCAGACCCATTACCTTTTAGGCTGGATACAAAAAGTTGTTTGTCTCAAAATAGGATTATTTCTATAGGTCGTTATGCCTATGACAAAGGTAATGATTTGCTGTTACAGGCATGGGCAATTGTCCAAACAAAGTGTTCTGATTGGACTTTAGATGTTTATGGAAATGGAGATCGAACGCCATATCATAATCAGATGCTAAAATTGGGTATAAACCTTTCCCATTGTCATTTGTTTGGTCCTACATCTGATGTAAAACATGAATATTTGAATAGTTCAGTTTTTGTTTTACCTTCTCGTTTCGAGGGGTTTGGATTGGTCCTGATTGAGGCAATGGCTTGTGGTGTTCCTATTGTTTCATTTGATTGCGAGAACGGACCTCGCTCTATTATAACAGATGGTGTTGATGGTTTTTTGATTTCGCCATTTGATGTGGATGCTTTTGCGGAAAAGGTTATTTTGTTGATGAAAGATGAAAACCTTCGAAGAGAAATGGGTGAGAATGCTCGACGTTCTGCTGCTAAATATGATATTGATATCGTTGGGCAGCAATGGAAACAGCTATTTGATGAATTAGTGTAGAATAATGGTGTATGATGTAACCATAGGCATCCCTGTTTACAAGTCTGTTGATTATATCCGCAGAGCTTTGGAGTCTGCACTTTCTCAAACATATTCTTCTATTGAATTCCTGATTGTTGATGATGCGGG
>CACZPB010000225.1 GCA_902782905.1 uncultured bacterium | reverse complement strand
CATTGGTGCTTTGAACGCCTTGATCCTGAATCGTCTTGTGACTCGTGTCAACAGTGGCCAAGGGCATAATGTACCTGTGTCCATCATCGTGGATGAGCTGCCGACATTGTACTTCCACAAGATTGATCGTCTGATAGGAACGGCACGTTCAAACAAGGTAGCTGTGACATTGGGCTTTCAGGAATTGCCACAGCTGGAGGCAGACTACGGGAAGGTTGGTATGCAGAAGATTATTACGACTGTCGGCAATGTGGTCAGTGGTTCTGCCCGTTCCAAAGAGACGCTGGAATGGCTGTCTAATGACATCTTCGGTAAGGTAGTCCAGATGAAGAAAGGTGTCACCATCGACCGTGACAAGACTTCTATCAATCTCAATGAGAATATGGACAACCTTGTTCCTGCCTCCAAAATCGCAGATATGCCTACTGGATGGATATGTGGTCAGACGGCAAGGGACTTCGTGCAGACGAAAGTGGGCAGTGGCGACACGATGAATATCCAGAAAGCGGAGGAGTTCCAGACTTCCAAGTTCTTCTGCAAGACGGACTTTAATATGGAAGAGATCCATAAGGAGGAAAAAGAGTATCGGGACTTGCCCAAATTCTACAATTTTAAGTCGAGGGACGAAAGGGAGAGAATCCTTTATGCCAACTTCAATCAGGTTACTCAGGATGTCAATAAGATGGTGAATGATCTGCAACGGTTCTTTAAGCGGTGATAAAATCTATGCTTTTTGGCAAAATTCAAATGTAGAAATTTTTGCATTTCAATATTATTTTGTACCTTTGCATTGTTTTAAACACAAACCGTATGAAGAACAGAAAGATTGTTTTCGCATTTGCCATACTGATGACAAACGCACTTTTCGCACAGAAGACTCATTTTCAGATGTCTTCACTGAGACCTGATGCAGACAGTGCCTTTACTTGTAGGGTGACTGCCAAGTATGATAATGGGAGATTCGTACAGTACACAGGCTGTACAATCTTCCCCTTCACCAGCACAAAGAATGCCAAGGTCAGGCTTTCTTTCGATGCTGATGAGGTTCCCAAGTTCCTGGAGTTCCTTGAACGGGTAAAAGAAAAATATACTGAGTGGTCGAATACTGCAGCTACGAATCATGTTCGTGGCTTCAGCAAGAAAATGCCCATTGAAATGAAATCGAAAGGTGGTATTTGGAGCTTGTTTTATGTTGATGGGAAACCGCCAAGAAGCACCTTTGACATGAATCGTCAATGGGAATTCTTCATACCTTTCTTCAAGGTGGATAAACAAGGAAAGTGTTTTGTAGAATGGAGCACAGGTAATCTTGAATACCATGTCAAAGGAGGTATTCACGGACTTGGTAACATTGTCGAAGTGGAACGATGTAACGGAGGACAGTTTGTTTTTGCCTCGGTTCAAGAAATTCAGTCTTTAATCGACTGCTTCAATATACAAGGAGGGCCGATAAACAAACAAGATGTGAGTAATTTGTTTCAATGAAGATAGTAAAAGGATGGTTCAATGACCATCCTTTTCTAATTCTCCATTACTGCCATTTGATCGTATCTGAATAATCGGTGAGTCTTGATAATACTAACGCATTTCTGGACATAGCTGTTGCTTGTCGCATAACCACACGCTTTTATGCCGACCAACCAATGATACCAGTCATCATAAGCAAATGAATGACAAGGCTTGTAACGGTCTGACATCAGAAGTGAAGAGTGATACTCGATACTTTCTAAGACATTCCCAAACACACAGAATTTCTCGTTCTTCCTGTCATCATCGTACAGATTGTACGGACGACCGGATTCAAGCCATCTGCGATTGGCCTTGATTCCGAAATAATTATGGTCATTGACGGCCATCTTACTGGTTCCCCACCTGCTTTCCAATGCCATCTGCGCAAGTGTCACGCTGGCTGGAATGCCATATTTCCGTTGTTGCTCCATAGCAATGGGAGCATATTGTTCTATGAATGTTTTTTTTGATGGTAGTACAGGTAAGGTGTCCAACCGCAAAGCTTCCTGGCACTCCTTGCGGATTTTCCATATTTCAAGTAAAACCTTATATGGGTCTATTCTTTCGCCATTGAGCCTACAAGTGATGTGTAGGTGTTCGCCTGTCGAACGGCCAGTATTGCCTGTGATGCCCACCACATCGCCAGCAAGCAGTTCCTCACCTTCTGTAGCGGTCACTTTGGATAGATGACAATAGCTTATCAGGTAGTTACCATGTCTGAGAACGATATATCTTCCAGACCGACCATCCTGACCAATAGACTCTACATAGCCGTCAAACATAGCCTTGACTTCTTCGCTTCTGGCTTTCAAGTCTATGCCGCAATGAGTG